>DSBN01000287.1 GCA_011046055.1 Sediminispirochaeta sp.
CGGTTTGAGGCATTCTCATTTTGAAGTGTTGATGTCAACACTTCAAAATGAGAATTGCTGGGGCGTTTACTTGACCACTGAAGAAAAACTTACTACCTTCTTCCTATGAGAACATCGCCGCTACAAAAACCTTTTCGCTACAGTTACAACAACTACGCCTTTGTGATTATTGTGGTCAACGTTGTGGTCTATTTGCTCAACAGCATCAATCCACAGAGTCGCCTCTATACCGCCATGATTCCGGGCTTGGTACTGGATCGCGGCTACATTTGGCAGTTTTTCACCTACATGTTCACCCACGCCGGGTTGAGTCATATTCTGTTCAACATGTTGGGAATCTTTTTTTTCGGAGTACAGGTCGAACGAAGGATGGGGAGCAAGGAGTTCCTGCTCTTTTATCTGGGCTCAGGGCTCTTAGCTGGAATATTCTCCTTCGTGGTGTACATTTTCACCGGAATGTACGGGGTGATCCTCCTGGGGGCCTCAGGAGCGGTCTTTGCGGTACTTTTGGCCTTCGCCGTCTACTACCCTCACGCCAATATCTACCTGATGGGGATATTCCCGATCCGGGCTCCGGTCCTGGTCATTGGCTATACCGCGATAGAGCTGTTCAACCAGGTCTTCGGGATGCAGAGCGGAGTCGCCCACCTGACCCACCTGGCCGGCTTCGGTTTCGCCTTCCTCTACTTCGTGATCCGCTTGGGGATCAATCCCATCGATTCTTTTCGCAGCGGGGGCAGAGGCGGATATTGGCGCTGATTGGTGTGGAGAAACGGACGATTTTCCCGGTCTTGCTCTTTTTCACCCTAAGTATCTCTTTGTCGCTTCCTCCTATTACGGCTTTGGAAAATCTTGAAGATGTCCTGGTGGCGGAGTTCTGGACCGAGCTGGACCCGATGGTCGGCGAGGGCAGCTCTCGTCCGTTGAGCCAAGAGGAGGCGATCCGACGCTGCCTGGAGGAGGCTCGATTGGTACTCTCGGGGATGATCTACGGGTACGAAGTGCGCTACACTCCCTCCGATCGATCACGGCAGATAGAAGAGCTCATCGAGATAGAGCCTCGGGAAAGTATCCCCCGGGGCGACCCGGCCCTACGGGTTATGAACACGCGAATGGTCGACAACCGTTATTATATTCGGGTCCGCTACAATCTGAAGGAGTATCAGATACACCGCCGTCAGGCTTGGGCGACCAATACCTACCAGTCCGCCGGCGGTCGTGGGAACGTCTCTCTGCAGGAGGGGTATCGTGGTAAATTCCGTTCCTTCGAGGAGGCGATTAAAAACGCGCTGAGAGCCTACCTGCAGGCTCGGGAGCGGAACAAGCCCCGGGAAATCAGCGCCCAGGTGGCGTATCAAGAACCGCCGTACACCCGTATTGATGCCGGCGGTTATCACAGCAAAGTTCGTATAAAACTCAAGATCAAAGAGCTGCAGCCCTACAGCGCCTATTGAACCGTTTCATGTTCTACGCTGCCTACCGAAGCCGGCAAAAGCGCCGGCTTCGGCGGTGCGTGGAGCGTCTGAGCGGAATCTATTGGTCGGTGTTCTCTTCTTCCGGCAGATCGAGCGCTATGTGCAGCTCCTTGAGCTGCTTCTCGTCTACCAAGGAAGGGGAGTCGTCCATGGGGCTGACTCCGACGTTGTTCTTCGGAAAGGGGATCACCTCTTTTATAGAATCTTCCTGAGCCATGATCATAATCAGCCGGTCCAGACCCGGGGCGATGCCGCCGTGGGGGGGAGGACCGTAGCGGAAGGCCTTCAGCAGGAAGCCGAAGCGCCGCTGGGCCTCCTCTTCGGAGAAACCGACAATGTTGAAAATACGCTTCTGTATCTCCGGGTCATGGATCCTGATCGAACCGGAGGCCAGTTCGTAACCGTTACAGACCAGGTCGTAGAGGTCGCCCTTCACCGAACCGGGGTCCTCCTCGAGCCGCTCCAGGTACTGCTCCTGGGGCATGGTGAACATGTGGTGGGCCGCTTCCCACCGTCCGTCCTCCTCGTCCCACTCAAAGAGGGGGAAATCCACTATCCAGGCAAATCGGAAGGTGCCGGGAGTGGCCAGTTCGAGCTCCTTGCCCAGGCGGCTGCGTACCGCTCCCAGGGAGGTACAGGCGGTCTCCCAGCGGTCGGCTACCGCCAGAATCAGGTCACCCGCCTCGGCGCCTAGACTGTCGATGATCTCCTGCGCCTGAGCGGAAAAGAATTTGGCGACTCCTCCGTCGAGACCGTGCTCGGTCACCTTCATCCAGGCCAAACCCTTGGCGCCGTAGATCTTGGCCTCCTCTTCGAGCTGGTTGATCCGTTTGCGGGAGTAGTTCCCGCAGCCCGGGGCCAGGAGCGCCTTCACCGCGCCGCCGTCCTGGAGTACCGACTTGAAGGCGTTGAAGTCGCTCCGTTCGGCGAAGGAGGCAAAATCCTGCATGGCCAGGTCGAAGCGAAGGTCCGGTTTGTCGCTGCCGTAGAGGTTCATCGCGTCGTGGTAGGTGATGCGGGGGAAGGGAGTCTCCAGGTCTACATCGAGGGTCTGCTTGAAGACGTGGGACATCATCCCTTCGACCACCTCGAATACGTCCTCTTTGGAGACAAAACTCATCTCCATGTCGATCTGGGTGTGTTCCAGCTGCCGGTCACCCCGAGCGTCTTCGTCGCGAAAACAGTGGGCGATCTGGAAGTAGCGGTCGAAGCCGGAAACCATCAGGATCTGCTTGAAGAGCTGTGGGCTCTGAGGCAGTGCGTAGAACTTGCCCGGGTGAATGCGCGAGGGGACCAGGAAGTCTCGTGCCCCTTC
The DNA here is from genome assembly GCA_011046055.1 of Sediminispirochaeta sp. Lineage (GTDB taxonomy): Bacteria > Spirochaetota > Spirochaetia > DSM-16054 > Sediminispirochaetaceae > DSBN01. The sequence goes on from DSBN01000287.1 coordinate 2,791, forward strand.
GGGCGTGGATTTGATCAGGTTCGGCGTTTCGATCTCCATGAAGCCGAACTTTTTCAAATACTCCCGTACGGCGAAGGTCGCGTCGGTACGGAGCTTGATCTTGCGCTGCATGCTGAAGGAGCGCAGGTCCAGATAACGGTAACTGAGACGGAGGTCTTCTTTGGCGTCCGATTTTTCGTCGATGTGGAACGGCAGAGGGTCGCAGCTGCTGAGTACCTCCAGCTCTTTCGTCTGCACTTCGATATCTCCGGTGCTCATATCGGGATTGACCATCTCCGCGGGTCGTTCCCGTACCACGCCTCGAACTGCCACACAAAACTCCCGCTTCAGCTCACTCGCCTTTTGACGCAGGGCTTCCTGGGCGTTTTCATCGATGACTATCTGGGTCACCCCATAACGATCGCGGAGGCTGATAAAATGAATCCCTCCGTGATCGCGTATACGGTGCACCCAGCCGTTCAAAGTGACCTCGCGGCCGGTCCACTCCTTGGATAACTCACCACAAGTTGCCGTTCTTTTCATCTTTTCCATGAAAAAGACTTTAGCATTACAATATTGAACTGTTCAAGTCTGAGATCTACCGCGGCGGTAACATTGGCTGCAGCCCAGGACGTGGACGTGTCGGCGGTTCTGCCCCTGGAAAAAACGGGCGAAGATTAAATCCGCCGGTTCGAGTCGCTTTTTACAGACCGGGCAGTAGCGGGGCGCTATATCGACCGGGGATGAACCGGCGGTGTCGCCTCCGGGCCGATAGCAGTAGGGGCATCCGTATATCTCCATGAAGCCGTCGGGCTGACCCGGGTAGAGTACCGATTTGACCCTCTCGTGTCGTTGTAATGGAGAGCCGCAGAGGGGACAGTGGCGAAAGGTTTTCTTTTGGTCTTCGGTTGGGGCGGTTTTTCCGTTCGCGGCGCTGCTATAGGACTCCTTTCGCCGGCGTCCGTACAGCAGAAGAACCGTCAAGAGTAGGGCGCTCGAGATCAAAATCAGGTATTCGATAGCCAGGGCTCCTTTTCTAAATGCTGAGGGACCTTGTTCAAGTCAATTGTAGCGGTTACAATGACCCGTGGCAACGCTCTATATCGTCGCAACCCCGATTGGGAACCTACAGGATATCACGTTCCGAGCTCTGGAGACTCTTCGAGGGGTGGATACCGTCGCCTGCGAAGACACGCGGCACACGGGAAAGCTGCTCAAGCACTTCGAGATATCCAAGCCTCTGTTGAGTTGTCGATCTCAGAACGAAGAACAGGCGGCGGTCAGGATCATCGGTCTGCTGCGGGAGGGGCGTGATGTAGCCTACGTCAGCGATGCCGGAACGCCGGGGCTCAGTGATCCCGGGGCCAGGTTGGTCCAGGCTGTGCGGCGGGAGGGGATACCGGTGGTGCCTATTCCGGGACCTTCGGCCTTGACGACGCTGATAAGCGCCTCGGGCATGACCGGGCGGAGCTTCATTTTTGATGGATTTCTCAGCCCCAAGGCCGGTAAGCGGCAAAAAAGGCTTGATGAGCTTCTGGAAAGGGAAGAAAACTTCGTTCTCTACGAATCGCCCCACAGAATAGTGAAGATTCTGGCCTATATCGCCGAAAAAGAACCAGGGCGTGAAGTTTTTTTGGGTCGCGAGCTGACCAAACTCCACGAAGAGCGCCTCTACGGGACGGCACTTGAGCTGTTTGAGGACTTGAACGACCGGAAAAGTATCAAAGGCGAGATAGTGATACTTGTTTCCGGGAAGAAAAAGAGTTAAAATCTATGAAGAAGCTGACGATAAGTATATTGAAAGGTAGGAGTCGGGAATGAATATTGAAGGTATAGGACCTATCGATCCGATATCGAAGCTTACAAAGGGTCACAAAACACAACAAACACCGAAAACCGGTGAGAAAGATTCGATAAATATCTCCTCGGATGCGAAGACTATGGGAGAGGTCTACAGGATCGCCGAGCAGGTAAAAGCTGCCGATGATATTCGCTGGGACCGAGTCGAGGAGGTCAAGCGGAAGCTCCAAGACCCGAACTACATCAACGATACGGTTGTCGATGATCTGGCTGACTCGATGATGAAACTTTTCGATATAACCTAGACCCATACCTGCACAAAAAAGGCATTGATGATATGATGGACGGGGAGCAAAATCTCCGTCTTTTTTTGTGCCCATACAGATTCTGGCAGAGGGAGGAGCGATGCGCAATCTTGAACTTCAAGTACCGACAAAGATATTCAGCTTTCCCGGAGCTGTCGGGGGAATAGGGAGGTCCTGCCTTCAAGGCTGCTCACGGGCTATGCTGATCACCAACACCTGGTTTCAGAGCGGGACCAGCCTCCGGCAGATCCAAGAAGCAGCTGAAGCGAGCGGTATCGAGATCCTTGTTCAACCGGAGGTTACCCCCTTTTCCACTGAGGAGCTGGTGGACAAGCTCTTGGAGATATCTCGGATCAGTTATATCGAAGCGGTGATCGGCTTTGGCGACGATGCGGCCCTTTCGGTCGCCCGAGCGGTGGCGGTCCTCCACGGGTCGGTCTTGTCAGCTCAAGAGCTGCGCTCTGACGCGGAGATACGAACGGCGATGCTCCCCTACCTGGAGATCCCCACGGTTTTCTCGACTCACTACTTCTTTCGCAGCAGTGTGATCCTCGCGGATCGAAGCGGTCGTGGTGTCCGTTTCGCGGATATACCAGGGTTCAATCCCCGTGTGCTCATCCAGGACCCCGGTATGCTCAAGGAGGTCTCCCGAAAGCAGCGTCTGGCCTCGCTGCTGGAGACCCTGCTGCTGGCCGTGGAGGGGTACTTTTCGAAGGACGCCACATTTTTCTCCGATACTCTGCTGCTTCGGGGTATCGGTCTCTCCTTGGATACTCTGCCTCAGCTGCTGGAGAAGCCCGATGACCTATATGTTCTCCACCGGGGAATGCAGGCGGGATTTTTTACCGCCTTCGGTATGGCCATGAGCTCCCCTGGCTGGGGTATTGGAAGCGCCCAAGTATTGGCTCGGCTGCAGAAGATTCCTTCGGCAATCGTAGCCACCATACTCCTGCCCTTTGTACTGGAGTACGGCCTGAAGGTCTGCCCGGAGAAGGTAGCGCGGATGGGCAACATGCTGGGAGAGAATATCCGGGGGCTTTCGGTGGTCGCCGCGGCGGATCGGGTGGTGGACTCGATCCGTGCTTCCCTCGGAGTGGAACAGATGCCCGGTCGGCTGAGCGAGCTGGGAATAGAGGAGCGTCTGCTGAATCAAGCCGCATCACAGGTGATGGAGCTGCCCTTTATCCAGTCGCTGCCGACCCCCATGGGGCTGCAGGAGCTGGTGGGACAGCTCAAAACCGCGTTTTGAGGACCTTCGGCGCATGATTACCGTACGCAAGCTGCTGGCTCTTCCGCCGAAGACCAGATACCGCAAAGTCATCAGCCTGCTCGAGAGTTGGGAGCGGAGTCTCGCCCAGGGAGCACGCTGGGACAAGGACCACGCGGGTCGGATATTCCGGATGCTCGCCGAATCCAGCGCCGATCTACCAGAGCGGGAGCGTGAGTGCGCTCAAAGGCTCTACAAGAGCCCCTCCGAAGGAGGTGACGGAGATCGGCTTCTTCGGGAGCTGCAGAATCTGCGCTACGGGCTGATGGAGCTGGTGGGGGCGTCACCGGCGGACTGGGATCTCTTCGACCCCGGAACGGGAAGACTGAGCCGACGGGATGACCGGGTTCTGCCCCTGGAGCTTTACCTGGACGATATCCGTTCCCCCTTCAATCTGGGATCGATTTTTCGCAGTGCCGAGGCCTTCGGGGTACGGAAGCTCCTACTCTCACCGCATACGGCCAGGGCGGATCACCCCCGTGCCCTGCGCAGCTCCATGGGCTGCGTCGATGTGCTGCCCCATCGAGTCGTCTCGGTAGAAGAGCTCGAACGGATCAGCCGGGAGCAGAGCATGCCTCTTTTTGCGCTGGAGTTGGGTGGTGAACGAATCGAGGACTTCGACTTTCCCGAAGGGGGTATCGCCGTGCTCGGTTCGGAAGAACTGGGGGTGAGCCCGGAAGTACGCCGCTTGGCGGAAGCCAGCGCGGGGGTGGTGAGCATTCCGCTTCTCGGGGCCAAAGCCTCGTTGAACGTGGCGGTGGCGGCTGGAATCCTGCTGGAGCGCTGGGTCGCCTCGATCGCTACGAGCTCAAGGCTCGTCGAACCGTAAGGCTCCCCACTTGAGGAAGCTGCAGTAGGTCCGCCCAGAGTACTCCCAGACTTTCACCAGTCGGCCGACGGTGAGCTTCCGCAGTAGTTCGTCTATTGGTTCCAAGACTCTTCGGTCCGGGGTGACCGTATCCCCTACCAAGATCTCCCGGGGCAGCAGGCTGGCCACTTCTCGGGCCGGAAGCCGCGCTTCCACCTGGTACTTCTCCCGCCGTTCTTCCAACAGCACTTGGACTCTCAGTTTGCCCTCCTCGGTACAGGTAAATGCTTCGTTGATCTGAAAAATTGGGTTCATGACCTCCTCCTGTTTTATGGTCTTGTTATTAATAGAGGAGGGGAGAGGGGAGGTTTGCTTCAGTTTTGAGAATTTTTTTAAAAAAAAGACCGCGGTACCAAAGGTACCGCGGCGGAAAGGGATTAGGGGGGATGTATGAAATTAGCGATGCAGGGCTCGCTCAATTTCCGGTTGGTTGAAACCAACGATTACTTTGCCGTTCACGTCGATCACGGGTACCCCCATCTGACCGGACTTGCGGACCATCTCGTCGGCCTTGGCCCGGTCGGATGCGACGTTATATTCTTGGAAAGAAACCTTGCGTTGTCGCAGGTAGTCCTTCGCTTTTCGGCAATAAGCGCAAGTGGGAGTGGTATATAGCATTACCGCCATCGCGATCCTCCGTATTAGTAGTTTCTGTATTAGAAATATACTATATAGATCCTCGGAAGTCAAACAGGGTAGGAAAAAATTCTAAAATTCTTCGGCATTCTTGATCACATCGTACTGATGAGATCCTGTCGGGCAACGACTCTAGTGGCTCTCTCTCCGGGCGGCTTCCGACTCGAAGGCCTTGCTCAGCCGTTCGACGATGACCCGAACCTGCTCCTCCCCTTTGATACCGTAGTTCTTCAAGACCGTGGGGTTGAGTTGCTCGTAGCTGATCTCCCCATCTTCGATATTCACCAGCGCGTTGGCCAGATAGACGGTGTAGACCACGTCCTTCCTCACCGGGTCACAGTCCAGGGGTTCGTGGTGGTAACGAATCGCTTCGATGAGAGAGGGGGGGAAGTTCCACTTCTCCGCTACCTTGCCGCCGATTTCGGCGTGATTCAGTCCCGCCGAAAGATCTTCGAAGAGCTCTCGGTTGATGTTCCGTTCGTCGCAGAAGCTGGAAATCTTTTCCAGTAGGTGGGGGTGAACTTCAGAGAAGATGATCTTGCCGATATCGTGGAGAATGCCTCCGACGTAGGCGTCGTCGAGGAGGTCTTTTTTGCGTTTGAAGTTGCGGGCCAGGTTGTAGGCGTAGTAGGCGGTCTTGTAGGAGTGGTTCCACAGCCACTTCATCTCCTGGTTGAGGATCTGTTGGGTACCGTAAGAGTAGAGCAGGTTCTTGAGTCCCCGCAGACCGACGAGCTTTACCGCCTCGACGATATTGTCCACCCGCTTGGGGAGCATGAATTGGGCGGAGTTGACTACCTTGAGCAGGTCCGCGGTCAGAGAGGGGTCGGTACTGATCTGCCGGGCGATACTGGAAATCTCCGAGTCGGGGTCGTTGATGAGGTTCTGCAGTTGGATGATGTTGTCCGGGAACTGCGGCAGGTCGTCGATCTCTTTGACGATCTCCTCGCTCAGAGCGTCTAAGTTTTCCGAGTGTATCTCGGAGAAGGGCAGCGATATTCGAGCGATAGTCTCTCCGTCGACCACGTCGATATCAAATGACTCCTCGTCCAGGCCGATTTTTTTGAGCATCAATACCAGAATCACAATCCCCAGTCCGGCGCCCTCGGAGTCGTCGATCACCGTAGAGAGGGCCTCCTCCAGGGTCTCGAAAGCCCGGGAGCGGGCGATGCGGTCGTAGACCCGCATCTGCTCCTTGCGGGAGATTTCGGTGTTGTTTTTGACGCTCAGGTGGAAGGTTTGGCCTTTGACGTGAAAGACTATTTTGACGTAGAAGCCCGCCTCTTTTTGTCGTTCCAGGTAGTGCTGGATGTTGGAGAGGGTCTCGTCCTTGAAGTTTTTCATCCCCTCTTCGTACTGTTTCATATCGTTGATGTTGAGTCCCTTCTCCTGGAAGTAGACCCGCTTGGTGTTTGCCTTTTTGGCGTTGACCGCGAGTTCGCGCATACAGTAGGCTATTCGATCTTTCAAGTGGTCCTGTCCGAACTCTTTGAGGAAGATGTTGAGGATCTCCTCGAGATACATTTCGGTCTCGTGGGGAAGGGTGTAGGTTTTGATTACCAGCGGAACAGAGCTGCGAATCGCCTTTTTGACCTGTTCCACGCTTACCTTAGGAGACATACGCACCGCCTATTGATTTTTTTTTCATGAGTACCAACCATTCTCTATAATAAGGACCGAGAGATGAAAGTCAAGTCAGGAGGAGAGAGCAATTCTCAATTTGGAAGTCTAATGACTTCCAAATTGAGAATTTGCTTCATTTGCATAGCAAGAGTCCTCTGAAAAAAGGTAGAAATGCGGGAAAATGGCATTTTTAAGTTACTATAATATAATGATTTAGAATTTAAGGCGTCGCTGCTAAGGCCCTTTTTTCAGAGGACTCATAAATTGTAACCAATATTACAGCCTCTTTTTTCTCTCCGAGCTATTTTGATGGTAGAATACAGTAGCTATCATTTTTTTAAGAAATGGAGGAAAAGCGATGAGAAGAAAGGTAAAAAACAACGTCCACTGGGTGGGCAAAATCGACTGGGAGCTCAAAAAATTCCACGGCGATGAGTACTCCACCCACAAGGGAAGCTCATACAATTCGTACTTGATCGAGGAGGAGAAGGTGGTGCTGATCGACACCGTCTGGGCCCCCTTCGCCAAGGAGTTTGTGGAAAACTTAGCCCATGAGATCGACCTGGAACGCATCGACTACGTGGTGGCCAGCCACGCTGAGGTGGACCACAGCGGTGCCCTGCCGGAGCTGTTGCGGCGGATTCCCGACGTACCGGTCTACTGCAGCGCCAACGGGGTCAAATCGCTGAAGGGCCACTACCACCAGGATTGGAACTTCCACCCGGTCAAAACCGGCGACAGCCTGGATATCGGCAACGGCAAGAGTCTGACCTTCGTGGAGGCGCCCATGCTCCACTGGCCGGACACAATTTTCACCTATATGAGCGGCGACAATATTCTCTTTAGTAACGACGCCTTCGCCCAGCATTACGCCTCGGAACACCTGTTCAACGACCTGGTGGACCAGGAGGAGCTCTACCACGAGGCGCTGAAGTACTACGCCAACATACTCACTCC
>DSBN01000310.1 GCA_011046055.1 Sediminispirochaeta sp.
CTATCTGGCAGTACCTATGGCCAGGACCTTAGCCTGGACGGTTTTGGGGATTGGAGTAGGTATGACCGAGGGACTGCGTTCGCGATCGGGGAGGCGGGCGATGTTCGGAGCCTTGGGTGGTCTTCTGGGTGGGCTTTTAGGAGGAGCCCTGATGGAGTATCTGCGTCTACGCTCCCCTGGACTCCCCTGGCCCCGACTCTTCGGGATGCTGCTGTTCGGGGGCTTGATCGGGCTTTTTTACGCCCTGCTGGAGCATCGTTTTTCTCAGGCGGTACTTCGCATACTGAACGGTGAAAAGAGGGGAAAAGAGTACAGTTTCGCCGGAAACAGACTCTTGATTGGTACCGACCACCGCTGCGACATCGTTTTGGACGCCTACCAGGGAGTTTTGCCCCAGCACGCCCGTATTCGGGTAAAAAAAGACGGGGTGTACCTGGACAACGGCAGTTCCGCCGGTCCGGTCTACATCAACGACAGGGCAATGAAGGGCGAACGACCTCTGAAGTACGAGGATGTGCTCAAAATCGGGTCGGCCAAGCTGATCTACCGTCCGGAGTAAAGGGGGAGAGGGATGAAACGAGCGCTATTTTTTCTGTGGAATCTATCACTGGTCCTCATCATGACGAATGCCGACGTGGTGAGTATCGGCCAGATCGACACCGACGCCCTTCTGCTGTCACAAAAAATCGACCTCTACGTGAGTGTACAGGGAGAAGACGGCGATAATATCGAAAATTTGAAACTGGACAACTTCCGAGTCTACGAATCCGTTGATGGCGATAGTTTCACCGAAGCGCCAAAACTCTTAAGTCTGGAAGAGCAAGTCAACCGGCAACAGGGCGTGCACATGATGCTCCTGCTGGACAACTCGGGGAGCATGTACGACAAGCTCGCTGGGGAGCCGACGGAGGAACAGGACGCGATGCGAATGAGCCATGCCAAAAGGGCGCTTCGCAGCTTCGTGGAGACCTCCTTTCTGCCCAGCGATGTCATCTCACTGGCCAGTTTCAACACCGACATCCGCCTGCACAGCAGAGCCATTCGCGATCCCAGCGCCCTGGATGCGCTGCTGCGGGAGATAGAGAGGCCCGAGGGACGGCAGGCCTATACCGAACTCTACCAGAGTCTGATCGAAACCGCCGATGAACTGGCGGGCGGAAGGGGTCGAAAAGCGGTGGTCGTGCTCTCCGACGGGGAGAACTACCCCTTTTACATCCACACCGGAGAACCCCATTCAAAATACGGCACGGAGGAAAAAACTCCCGCTCAAGCTATCAAGGCTTATCAGATGGAGGGAATCAGTCTCTACGCGATCCACTTCGGAATTGAACAGGATCGCTACCTGGGGGAGATAGCCCGACAAACCGGAGGGGCGGTGTATGACGCTCGAAACGAGGAGGAACTCGCCGAGGTATACGGTGATATCAAAAATAAGATAGAGAACGAGTACCGACTCAGCTACCGAGCCGGTATGCTTCCGGCGGAAAAAACCTACGTTCGAGTAGCCTACAACCGAGGCCAGCAAAGCGCCGACTCCACCAGGCGGTATTTCACTGGCACCATACTCGGACTGCCTATGGTTCCGTTCAACCCAATGATTTTCCTGAGCATCGTCGCGGCACTGACACTCTGGGCTCTGATTTTCATTCTCCGCTATCGAAAATTGTCCGCCCCGGCGATGTTGAGCGTTATGCAGGCCGGCTTCACCACCAAGGTCAGCGCCCGAACCATCCCTTTGAGCCAGGAGAAAACGGTTATCGGCGGAGATCCACGCGCGGATCTGACGATCAGCGGTCCTTCAGCCCTGAAGAACGAACACGCCAGTATCATCAAGGATCCGAAAAGCGGGGACTACACGCTGATAGGAGATGGACGGATCGAGGTGAACAACCAAGCGCTCCAGGAGGCACGAAGACTCGAGGACGGCGATGTGATAAGCATCGAGGGAACCACCATAGTTTTTGAGAAGGAAGAGGAGAAAGAGGGGCATCCGAAGAAAAAGTAGGTCCTCCGGACGGACTACAGGTACCAGTATATTCCCAGAAAAAAGCAGACGCTTCCACCGAGGACGAAGAGGTGCCACAGGGCGTGGTAGAAGGGGAGCTTCTTCATCGCGTAGACCAAGGTCCCAATGGTGTAGGTCAGGCCTCCGGCGAGGATCAGGGTGAAAAACTCACGGCTCACCTGGGCGGTCACCGGCTCCCACACCAGCACAATCAACCAGCCCATCAGCAGATATATCGCCATCTGGGCGAAACGGTAGCGTCCCCAGAACACTATTTTGAAGACCATTCCACCGGCAGCCACTATCCACGCCAGACGGAGGGTGAGCCGTACCTCGGGACCCTGCAGACTGACCAGAACGGCGGTGTAGGTGCCGGCAATCAATAGGAAGATCGACATGTGGTCGGCGATTCGAAAAACTCTTTTGAGATTGGAGTGGGGGGCGAAATGGTAGAGCGTGCTGGAGAGGTAGAGCAGGGTCATTGCCGCGCCGTAGACGACAAAGCCGAACAGCAGGTCCGGGCGCCCCTGCTCGACGCCCTTCCGAATCAGCAGAAAGGTGGCTAACAGCGAGAGGATCACCCCCAGACCGTGGGCAAGCCCGGAGGCGACCTCCTCTCTCGGCGAATCGTGACGGTGGAGACTTATGTGTCGTTCCAGCCAGCTGCTACGTACCTCGCTCAAGAAGCCTTTCTCCTTTTTGCGTAGTGGAGCTTTCCCTTGGAAGCTCTCTTCTTGTGCGTGGGTCTGCCGGAGCGGTCGCCGTGGGACTGCGGCGTATCGAGTTCGACCCTCAACTTCTGACCTCGGAAGTCGAAGCCGTCCATAGCCTGGGCGACCAGCTCCGAGTAGTTCTGCTCCACCTGAATGCTGCTCCAGCTGGACTTTATACCGATATGGCCGATCTCTATATCGCGGCGGCGGCTGCACTGGTTGACCAATCCTATCAGATCGGGCGGTCGGATACCTTGATTTTTGCCCAGATTGATCCGCAGGCGACCAAAGCCCTCATCGCCGTGACGGCTTTTTCGCTGCTCAACTCTACGGTTTTTTTTGTGGTCTTTGGACTTATTTCCCGTTTTCTCGTGAACGGGTTTCATATCGGGTAGGTCACGGTAGTATTCCAGAAGCTTTTCGAACTGCAGGGCGACTATCTTTTTCAGAATCTCGTCGCGATCCAGGCCGTCGAAGGCTTGGCTGAATTGCTCGAAATAGTGCTGTATCTGTTCTTCCTGGGCTTCGGTGGACACGAGTTTTTCGGCGAAATCGAGCAGCTGTCGTTCGAAAATGTCCTCACCCTTTGGGACTTTTCTGGGCTGAATCTCCCGCTGGATAATACGCTGTATCTGCAGCAGACGCTGCTTCTGCCTGGGGCCGACGATAGCGTAGGAGGTGCCCTCCTTGCCGGCACGGCCGGTTCGCCCGCTGCGGTGGGTGTAGACTTCGATTTCGTCGGGTAGGTCGTAGTGAATGACGTGGGATAAGTCCTGCACGTCCAGGCCTCGGGCGGCGATATCGGTGGCCACCAGTATCTGTAGGTCCCGGCGACGGAACTTACGCATCACCATCTCCCGTTGCATCTGGGTCAAATCGCCGTGCAGGGACTCGACCTCGTACCCGTCGGCGACCAAGCGGTCGGCGATCTCCTGGGTGGAGGCTTTGGTGCGGCAGAACACGATACCGTACATATCCGGGTGAAAATCGACCAAACGCTTCAAGGCGGCGTATTTCTGATCGCCGTGAACCATGAAGTAAAAGTGTTCCACACTCTCGGCGGCGGCGTTTTTCTGCCCGCTGGTGATAGTTTTAGGATCTTTCATGTAGGTGGAGGCGATGCGGGCTACCTCCGGGGGCATGGTGGCCGAGAGCAGGATGCTCTGTTTCTCTTCGGGGGTAGCCGCTAAGATGGCGTCGAGCTCCTCTTTGAAGCCCATATTGAGCATTATATCCGCCTCATCCAGTACCAGGTACTCGATGTTGGAAAGTTGAGCCTTCTTTTTTTCGATCAAGTCCAAGAGCCGCCCGGGGGTAGCTACTAAAATATGAACGCCCCTTTTTAGCGCCGACAACTGTTCGCCGTAGCCCGTGCCCCCATAGACCGCCTCGATGACTATCCGCGGAAGATTCTTGGCGTAGGCTCGCAGCTCATTCACTATCTGGATCGCCAGCTCCCGGGTGGGGCAGAGGACCAGGGCGTTGATGCCGGCGGGAGCCTCCTGGAGACTATTCAGGATGGGCAGGCCGAAGGCGGCGGTTTTGCCGGTGCCCGTATGGGCCAGGGCGATCAGGTCCTGCCGGCTTGCCGATACGTGGGGGATGACTTCGGCTTGGATGGGAGTCGGGTTTTGAAAGCCCATCTCCCCTATGGCCGAGAGAATCGAGTCTTGTAAGGTAAAATCATTGAATGTCAAATAGTATTCCTTTATGGCTAGTGCTTAACTTGGACCCAAGATACCTTTTTTTCCAAGAAAAAGCAAGGTCTTCGTAGAGCCTTTCTCCAGCGCGGACTACACGGCTTCTTTCCTTGCGATCGAGAGAAAAATAATCCGCATCCCGCTTGACAGAAAAAACGCTTTTTGCTACTTTCTTAGGCGACATAGGGGAGGTTCCCGAGTGGTCAAAGGGAGCAGACTGTAAATCTGTTGGCTCAGCCTTCGAAGGTTCGAATCCTTCTCTCCCCAGTTGAGTATGAATAAGGTCTTCCTGTTTTGAGGAAGGCCTTTTTTTTATCCTTTCACTGAGTTATATTGGGGAGAGAAGCATACAGAGGCGGTTTCAAGTGGGAGGAGAGTTTTACAACGAAGGTTTGAGGTTCGAATGCACCCGGTGTTCTCGTTGTTGTCGACATGAGCCGGGCTATGTGTTCCTTTCTTACAACGACTTGCCGAGGCTCCTCGACAAGTTTGAGATGAGCCGAGAAAACTTTATCCAAAAATACTGTCGCGCCGTTTTGATAAATGGGGTGTACAGGCTCAGTTTGAAGGAGAAAGAGAATTATGACTGCCTCTTCTGGGAGGATGGGGGCTGTCGTATATACGAGGCTCGCCCTCTGCAGTGTCGGAGCTTTCCCTTCTGGGCGTCCTATCTCAGTGAATCGAGACAATGGCAAGCTCTCGGAGATTCCTGCCCCGGGGTCAATCGCGGGCCGGTACATTCGAGGGAAGAGATCGAACAGTGGCTGGCACTACGGGAGCGGGAACCTCTTATGGTTCTCGGGGAGCAAGACTTGAAAATCTTAGAAAAGGAGCCCGTATGAAAATACGCTTCTGGGGGGTGAGAGGATCAATCCCCACGCCGCTGAGCCCCGACGAGGTGAGGAGAAAGATATCGTCGGTCCTCGCCCAGGTGGGCCCCCAAGATATACGCGACAACAAGAGCCGCGAGCTGTTTCTGTCAAAACTGCCGGCCTCACTCTTCGGCACGGTAGGGGGTAACACCACCTGCCTGGAGGTTCGTCTGGAGGACGGCAGGGTGATCCTCTTCGATGCCGGTACGGGACTCTCCCGTTTCGCCGCCTCCGCGGCCAAAGAGCTATCACATCCCAAGGAGTTCCATCTCTTTTTTACCCACTTCCATTGGGACCACATACAGGGTTTCCCCTTTTTCACCCCCCAGGCTTTCGACGGGAAATGCAAGATTCACGTATACAGTCCCAGGGAAGACGTGGAGCGAATACTCCGCGAGCAGATGAAACCGCCCTATTTTCCCATCACCATGGACACCATGCAGGCGAAGATCGAGTTCCACCATCTCTCAGCTTCTCCGCTGAGACTCGGAGGGGCTGAGATAAGCTGGCGGGGAGTAAAGCACCCTGGCGCATCTTTCTCGTACAAGGTCAAGGACCGTTCGGGGGCCTTTATTTTTTCTACCGATACCGAACTGAGTCCCGAAGACTTCGCGCGAAGTCCGGAGAATCAGAGCTTCTACGAAAGGGCGGACGTACTGGTCATGGACAGCCAGTACACCCTGGATGAGGCGATCGAAAAGTACGATTGGGGACACTCCTCCTACAGCCTGGCGGTGGACTTCGCCTCCGAATGGAAGATCAAAAAGTTGGTCCTGTTTCATCATGAACCCCTATATAACGACAACAAAATGGCCGCCATCGAGAAATCAGCCCGGTGGTACAAGAGCCACATCAACCAAGACCAACTGGATATCACCATCGCTCGTGAAGGACTGGAGCTTGTCATATGATTTCCTTGGAAAATAGAGATGTTATCGCCCTGTTTCTTTTTCTCCGCGAGCGGGAAGACGAATTGGACGGGGTGTTACAGGGGCTCTACCAGCGCTTGCAGCGGGACCTTTTCGAAAAGCTCTCCATTGAGGAGATGGAATCTTTGGAAGATCTTTATCAAAATAAGATTGAAGTCCTAAAAAAGAGAGGGTACATTTAAGCCATGAAAAGGAAAAAGCATCTTCTTTCGATCATCCTGATTGTCACGCTGTGTACCGGCGGGCTTTACGCCGCGGACAGCGACGCCAAATTGAACGAACTCCTTTACCCAGCCAGCCTAGGCGGGGGAACGGGAACGACTCTGATGCAACCGCCTCAATCGACGTTGATAAACCCGGCATCCGCCGCATTAGAGCAGAGAATGACCTTTCAGGGGAGTTACAGCGGGATTGTCGGCAGCGATGATGCGAGCAGCGGCTGGAAGGCCCACGCCGTCTCTTTTGGACATACCATACCCACCAAAGTTGGAGTGTTTACCTGGAACGGCAGTTTCCTCGGTTCGGGGTACGAGACCCTGCCCACGGGCAGGCAATTCTCCCTCTACGGCTCCTTTGCCAAAGACGTGTACCCGGATACATATGTAGGCATGGGGGTGAAAGCACTGCTCGGCGACGGACCGAGCTACGGAGCGGCGGCGGATATCGGCTTTATCCGTAGTATGAGCTCGCTGTTTTTCTTGGAAGACGTGAATTGGGCTATGGTGCTGCACAATATCGGTTACAGCGGTATAGACTCGCTACGTGAGCCTATGAACAGTCTCATCGGTGGAGTAGACGGCCGTGTGTACCAGCGCGGAGGCTTCGAGACCCGGTTAAACGGCGACCTGCACTGGGCGGAGTTCGACAATCTGCGGCTCAACTTGGGTCTGCGGTTTCTTGTGGGAGACTCTTTCCAAGCGGGGATTGCCAGCCGTTTTGATCTGCGGAAGCTTTTGGACGGGAAAACCGGAGAGATGATTCCCTCGCTGAGTCTCACCTATACCTATCGACCAGGTGCTACCGGCGGCGAGAGCGATGGAGAGCATTGGACGGAGAACGAACTACAGCCCACTCTGGCGGTCGCTCCCGTCTCGACTTCGCTATGGGCTTTTGGATTGGGTCTGCGGGTACCCATCGGCCTGATCGACGAGGAAGCGCCGCGGATCAACATCGAGCTCTCAGGCTTGAACGGCGATTCGACACCGGAGAACGACGAAGAGCCTGCGGGTCAAGAGGAGCCTGCCGATGCCCATGGACCGGACGGAGCTCCTCACGACTCGGGCGAGGCCGAATCGTCGGAGGAGCAGGCGAAAGCCGATTCCGCAAATGATACTACCGAGAGAACCTCCCGTATCCCGCGGAAGGACGGAAAGCCGGACTCCGAGAACGATTCGATCCAACTAAGGCTGGTGAACGATAGCGAGAAGGACCAAGAGAAGGGAGTGGAGGAGAAGGAGGGTGAATCTCATCCCAGCCGGGAAGAACTCCAAAACGAGGTGCCCGAGGCCCAGATATACATCTCCCCCAACAACGACGGGGTCAAAGACGAGGTAAGCTTCTCCTTCGGCCTGTCCGAAGACAGGTATATCATGGGCTACGAGTTCGTCGTCATTGACGAAGCGGGCCAAACCGTCAGAAAAATCGAAAACAAAGAGACTCGACCGGATGAGAGATCTTTCAGGACCTTCTTCCAGAATCTCTTTGCCGTAAAAAAGGGCATCCAGGTCCCGGAGAAGCTTCGCTGGGATGGGACAAAGGACGACGGAAGTCTGGCTGAGGACGGACTTTACTATTTTTTTGTCCGAGCCTGGGACGACAACAACAACTACAGCGAGAGCGAGAGGTTCAGCGTCTACGTGGATACACGCTCTCCCTATATAGAGATTCGCAAGGTCGAAGAGGGGGAGAGGATTTTTTCTCCCAACGACGACGGCAACAAGGATTTTCTCCCCATTGAACAGCGGGGTACCAGAGAGGATCTGTGGACCGCCTGGATAGAAGACGTCAACGGAAGCAAGATCAAAACCTGGAATTGGCGGGACAGCGAGCCGCCAAGCTTCCGGTGGGATGGAACCGACGATGCGGGGAAGCTGGTTCCCGACGGGGTGTATCGTTACCGAATCGAGAGTACCGACCGCGCCGGCAATAGCAGCCGCGCCGAGTACTCGAACATTGTTAAGAATACCGAGCCCACCCCGGTGGGTTTGAGCATCTCCAACTCCCACTTCTCACCGAATGGCGACAATATCTTGGACACCGTGCTTATAGAGACCAAGGTTCCGGTGGTGAGGGGTTTAGAGGAGTGGGAGCTGCACATCCTTGACAACGACAACAGGAGCCGCAGAGTCTATCAAGGTCAGGCGGCACCTCCGGGAACTATAGCCTTCGACGGTCGGGATCAGCAAGGACGAATCCTCGAGGAGGGTGAGTATCACGCCGAACTGTCTGTTCTCTACAGCAACGGAAACAGGCCCCAGGCAAGCTCCGCCTCCTTTATTCTGGATGTGAGCCCGCCGGAAGCCAGCGTACGCTTGGACAGTCGGATATTCTCTCCCAATGGCGACGGAGTCAAGGATACGATCACCTTTTTCCAGGAAAGCTCCTTGGAGGAAAACTGGCACGGATCGATCACCGATATAGACGGCAATGTGGTGTATCAGTACAAGTGGATTGAGCGGGCCAACAGCAACGTCTCCTGGGACGGCAGAAATAGCGAGGGGCGCTTGATGGATGACGGGTTCTACTTCTACCAACTTTCTACGGTCGACAGGGCCGGAAACCACGGCGAGTCCGAAAGACTGCGCTTCGAACTGAATACCGAAGAGACCGAGGTCATCCTGACCACCAACTACGATCACTTCTCTCCCAACGGCGACGGTGTAAAGGATGTCTTGGAACTGCTTCCCCGTATCCAGGGCAGCCGACGGGTGCAGGACTACCGGATGGAAATTCTCGACAAGCGGGATCGGGTAATTTTAGAGCGTAGCGGAAGCGGAAACGTTCCCGAAAGAATCCAGTGGAACGGTTTCGATTCGGCGGGCAACCGGGTGGAAGATGGTCAGTACTACGCCAGGATGGAGGTGACCAATCTCAACGGTACCCGTAACAGCGCTGAAACCAAGAAGTTTGTCGTTGATACCGTTGCTCCGAGGATTGAGCTGGAGCTGGAACACCCGGTTTTCTCTCCCGAAGGAGACGGACGCAAAGATACGGTACTAATCTCCGTGCTCGATTCGAGTGAAGAAGAGCTCTGGGAGGCGGAGATAAGGGACGATGAGGGGCGGACGGTCAATCGCCTCACCTGGACCGGCACGGCGCAAGATTTCGAATGGGACGGCACCGATCGCGCCGGTAATACAGTTCCCGACGGTGAGTACTCCTATCGGGTATACTCCACAGATCGGGCCGGCAACAGCACCGAGGCCACAATCGATTCGATCCGCGTTGACACCGAGGCAACTAAAATCTTCGTCACCGCCAGCAGCGACAAAATATCGCCCACCGGTAATGGGATCTACGAGGAGATAGAGTTCTCGACGATTATAAACCGCAGCGAGGGCTTGAATGAATGGATGCTGGAGATAGTCGACGCGTCCGGGAAGGTTCAACGCAGCTTTCAAGGTGAGGCTCGTGTTCCTCGAAAAATCATCTGGGACGGTCGCAACGGTGATGGGAAAATCGTCGAGAGCGAGTATCGGGCACGGTTCTCCGCGGTTTACGAA
>DSBN01000138.1 GCA_011046055.1 Sediminispirochaeta sp.
GAGCTATCGGGGGGAGCGAATCCCCCTTCTGGAAGACGTGCTCGACCTGCTGGACGACAAAGTGTACTACGACATCGAACTGAAGCAGCTGCGCGGACGGTACGGTCCGCTGGAGGAGAAGATCGCCCAGTTGATCACCCGCCGCGGACTACAGGATCGGGTCATGGTCTCATCTTTCGACCCGCTTTCGATCCGTCGGCTTCGTCATTTCGACCATGGACTTCATACCGCCCATATCTATAGCGATTACGAAGAAGTCCCGCGCTTTCTGCGTAACGGTGCGGGTCGTTTCCTCTGCAACCCCCAGGTCCTGAAGCCGAACCGCTTCAAGATCAACAGAAACACCCTTTTTTTCAAACAGCGACTCGAGGGCTACCCTCTGATAACCTGGACCGAGGATGAAAGAGAAAAAGTAGACGAGCTGTTGAAAATGGGGGTCGACGGAGTGATCACCAACGTACCGGAACAGCTGGTGAGCCTTTTCCAACTCTACTGGAATTGATTTTAGGGCGCTTTCACCATTGAAAAACAGTCCGAGTTCGAATCTGGCGAAAGCGTCGAAGCCTATCTCTATATCTTCTCGAAGTAACGCTTGAGCTCCCATTCATCCACGACTCCTCGGTAGCGCTCCCACTCCATTCGAGCGTGCCGGACGTAGTGATCGATCACCGCGTCCCCGAAGAGTTTTCGAGCTGTCGTTGAACCGTCCAGCGCCTCCGCCGCTTCGCCCAGAGTCTGGGGCAGCTGTGGTAGAGTGCCGTTGCTATAGGCATCGCCTTTGAATCGGGGCCCTGCGTCTATCTGCCCTTCTATCCCGTAGAGTCCGGCGGCCAATACCGCAGCGTAGGCCAGGTAGGGGTTGGCGTCGGCGCCGGGTAGTCGATTTTCGATACGAAAATTGGGGCCCTTGCCCACTACGCGAAAGGCGGTGGTACGGTTGTCGTAGTCCCAGGCGATTCGAGTGGGGGCGAAAGAGTCGGGGCAGTAACGTTTGTAGGAGTTCACCGTCGGGGCGAAAAACAGAAACAACTCCCGAGCGAGAGCCAGCTGGCCGCCGAGAAAGCGGCGGAACAGCGGACTTTCTTCCCCGGTAGCGAACAGATTCTCCCTTCCCGCCGGATCAAACAGGCTGCTGTGGATATGGCAGCTGGAACCGGCGTCCTGGGAGGAGTATTTGGCCATAAAACTGACCGAACGTCCCATGGCGGCGGCCATTGCCTTGGCTCCGTACTTGTAGATGCCGTGGCGGTCGGCCATTTGCAGCGCCGGGGCGTACTCCAAGGCGATCTCGTACTGTCCGCGGCCGGTCTCGCCCTTGCTCGATTCAACGGGGATCCCGCTGCCGTTCATATTGTTCCGAAGAGAGGCGATGAACTCTTCCTGGTATCCGGTACCGAGAATATGGTAGTCGATCGCTCCGGGGGAGGTGAAGCTGAGACCGCCGGAGCCGAGTTCCGATACCCGGCGAAAGTCGTTGTCAAAGAGGTAGAACTCCAGCTCCGAAGCCATCATAGGTTCGAACCCCGCAGCTTTCATACGGCGGTACTGCTCCTTCAGTACCGCCCGGGGACTCTCGGGTACCTCTCGTCCCTCGGAGTCCACCAAATCTCCTAACAGCAGAGCCGTTGAATCGAGCCAAGCCGGGTAGGTGAGGCTGGAAAGGTCGACGCGAACATGCAAGTCGCCGTAGCCGCCGTCCCATCCGCCGCGGGAGAAGCCCTGTTGCGGTTCCATCTCTATGTCACAGCTCAGCAGATAGTTGCAGCACTCCATCTGGCTGTGGTGGAGAAAAAAATCTCCGGTCAGCCGCTTGCCCAGAAGCTGCCCAAACTGGTCGGGGAATGCCACTATCACCGTGTCTACTTCACCGCTGCTTATCGAGCTTTCCAGCTCTTGGTAGTTTTTCTCCTTGATACTGTTCTCCATTGTGTTGTTGTTCAATTCTTGCCTGCTCATGAAGCCTCTTGCGTCTCAGTCGGTTCCGCTTGAGGCGGACCCTTGCAGAAACTCTTCCAAGCCGAGTTCCCGTATCTTGCCGATACTCGGTCGGCCCGCCTCATCCCAGGACATCAGAGCGTAGTAGTCCCGCTTCATCCGGACGAAAGCGTTCCGATCGACGGCCTTTCCTTCCGAGGGCCCTCCCCGAAGGGGGCTGAACATTCGTTCCGGCAGTCGATCGTCTTCCTCGCTGAAGCCCCGGCGCAGATTGAAAAGCCGCATCATGTTGATTCGACGCTCCCCGGCTTTCATCAGCTCCCAGAGGGTCACCTCCCATCCGGTGGCGGCGCGGATCAGCTCCTCCAGATCAGGGTAGCTGTAGAGGCTTCCCGGCCCCCATACGAACATGCACAGGCCGAGGGAGTCCAACAGGCCGTAGAAGTACTGGGAGTACATAACCGCTCGCACCTTCTCCAGACCATAGAACTCCGCCTCCTTGGGGTTCAGCAGGCCGAGTCCTCTGGTCGACTCCCCGGCGTCTGAGGCGATCCAGTCGTGCTCGCTGGACATATGGTCCGCGCCGATCGGGCTGACGGCGTAGAGCAAGGCCATGGAGGCTTTCACCTGGGGCATGTGTACGGCGAAGCCGTGGTTCTTGCCGTGGACCGCGAAAGCCGCGGTCTCCGGGCCGAAGTGCTCGATCGCCTTTAGAAATCCGTCGGCGATTATGCGACCTACGCCTTCACGGCGGGCGGTGAGCTGGATGAGCTCGAAGAGTCCTTCGGCCTGGCCGAAGCCGAAGTTTTTAATCCCCAGTTGATCGGCGCTGACCGCGTCCTTTTCAACGGATTCACAGAGGTAGGCCGCCAGCCCGCCCATGCTAATGGTGTCGATACCCAGATTATTGCAGAGCTCATTGGCCTTGGCCACCGCCACGGGGTCGAAAATATCGAGGTTCGAGCCCAAGAGGCCTAGGGTCTCGAACTCCGGTCCTCCCAGTCGGTCGCTGACCTGGTAGGGCTCCTCGGTCTTCACTGTTTTGCGGCAGGCGATCACACAGCCGAAGCAGGTAGTGCCTTTGGAGGCGATTCGGTCATGAAAATTCGATCCTTCCAAGCGTTCGAATTCGGGGTGCCAGCCGGCGGAGTAGTTGTGGGTGGCCAGGTTCCCCGACAGGGCGTTTCCGCCGACTATCCCGGGGGTGCCGAATTTTTTGAGCGTCTCTCCGGCGCCGTCCTCGTTCACCCGTCGTGCACCTTTCTGGGCCAGATCTTTGAGCCTCCCCGGTTCGTGAAAGGGGATCTTCCCCTCTCCTTCCACGACGACGGCCCGCAGGTTCTTGCTGCCGAAGACGGCACCCATGCCGGTTCGACCGTAGACGTTGTTCAGATCGGAGGCCAGCGAGGCGAAGGCGACCAGATTCTCTCCCGCCGGGCCGCATTGGAGAATGCTGACTTTTGTACCGTGGGCCGCCGAGAGCTGGTCGTGCACTTCCAGAATTGTGCGACCCCGGAGATCTGGGTACTGAATGAACTCGGCCCGTCCCTGGTGTATATGCAAAAAACCTGCTTCCGGGGCGCGCCCGGTGATCACCACCGCGTCGAAGCCGGCCCTTTTGAGAAAGGGACCGAAATTGCCTCCCGCCTGGGAGTCGCCCACCGCGCCGGTCTCCGGCGAGATGGCGGTGACGCTGCAGCGGCTGAGCCCCGAGACCGCCGCCCCGGTGGCCGGACCCGGGGCGATGGTCAGTACGTTTTCGGGTTCCAGAGCTCCCGTATCCGGGCCGGTTCGGGTGAGGAGAAAGTAGGTGCCGATGGCGCCTCCGCCTAAGTACTTGCGGAAAAACTCCACTGGATGCTCCTTGACTTCGCACCGCCCGCTGCTCAGGTCGACTTCGAGGATCCGTCCCCACACGCCTTTTACATCCTCATTCATCGGTCTTCTCCCCGCCATGCCTCTTTTAATAGTTCGTGCAGGTCCGCGGCGGAGCAGGGTTTTGCGTTGGTCAAGTGGCAGGGGTCACGGTAGGCCTTGTCCAGGATTTCGTCAAACTGCTCCTCCTTGATACCAATCTCGCGCAGCGAGCCGGGGATACCGATAGCCTGTGAGAGTTTTTTGATCTCCTCGATCGCCGCCTCAGCGGCCTCCTGATCGCTCATATTGAAACTGTTGACACCGAAAAAGGGAGGAATCAAAGCGTACCGATCCTTGGCCACGTCCAGGTTGAACCTCATCACCGGGATCAGACAGATGGCGTTGGCCAGACCGTGCTGGACCCCAGCCACCGCCGACAGAGCGTGGGAGAGGGAGTGGGCAGCCCCCAGGTCCTTCTGAAAGGCGATTGCCCCCATGCTGGCGGCTAGCAGCATGTGCCCCCGAGCTTCCAGGTCCGCCGGATTTTCCACGGCCCGCCGCAGGTAACGGGCCACGAACTCGATCCCCTTCACCGCGATCGCGTCGCAGAGGGGGTGGAAGACCGGGGCGGTGAGGGACTCGATGTTGTGAGTCAGCGCGTCCATACCCGTGTAGGCGGTCAAATGGGCCGGCAGAGTGACGGTGAGCTGGGGATCGAGGATCGCCCTCGAGGGTACCATCCGCGGATGACAGACCATGAACTTCCGGTGTTCGGTGCTGGAGGTGATGACCGCGCACTTTCCCACCTCCGAACCGGTACCGGCGGTGGTGGGGATGCCGATGATCGGCGGCAGGGTTTCCGTGATGCGGGCTCCGCCGCCCTGTTGAACGTCGTAATCCGCCAGGCGGCCGCCGTTGGCCGCGAGTACCGCCAGGGCTTTGGCGGTGTCCAGCGGACTGCCCCCGCCGATGCCGATGATACCGTCGCAGGACTCTTTTTTATACACTTCCAGGGCTTTCACGACGTCTTCGTCCAGTGGGTTGGGGTGGACTTCGGTGAATATAGTGTAGTCTTTGCCGTGGGATTCGAGGACATCAGTCAATATTTTGAAGGACTCGGTCTTCGAAAGGGGCGGGTCGGTGATGACGATCGGTTTTCGAATCTCCAGTTCTTCCATAGCGGCCTTGAGTTCCTTGACTGCTCCGACGCCGTAGAGAATGGTGGTGGGAAAGGAAAAAGTTGATATTTGTGACATAGCTGCCTGCCTTTTTCTATTATCTGGTTTTTTGGGCCCGAGGAATCACGAGCCTATGAATCCAATTGTAGAACTCTTGCTGTCGTATTTCCGTATTCAAGATCGAATCATCAATACCCAGCTGCCAGCGAAGGTCCTTTCGTGAAGGATCGCGGTGGAGCTCCTCCCAACGTCCGACATAGGGTTCAACCTCAGAAGAGTTTTGAAAAAACCCGTGCTCCGTGAGCACTTCCGCGCGGGCGATGGTCAGTCGGGCCATCTCGTGGAGGTTGTACTCCGGGTGGTACTGGGTAGCCCAGAAGCTTCCGCGCTTGTGTTGAACCGCCATCGCCTGTATCGGGGCGAAGTCGTTGCCCGCCAGAACCACCGCCCCATCCGGCAGTTCGGTCACCATGTCGTAATGGCTCTCGAAGCCGTCATAAACCCGGGGTTTTCCCTCCATCATAGGGTGCGAACGTCCCTCGTCGGTGAGGGCTATTTTCCTCCCGATCCCCATCTCCCGACCCCTGGGATTTGGCTCGACCCGTCCCCCGGCAGCAACCGCGGCCATCTGAATCCCCCAGCAGCTGCCGCAGCTCGGTACCCCCACTTCGTAGGCCAATTTGGCCAGTTCGATTTGACTGGTGATGCTGGGGACGTGTTGGTGGTTGATGTTCAAGTCGGCGCCGGTCCACATGAGTGCATCGATACCGTCCAGGTCGTGGGATTTCGGAAACTGGGCTCCCGAATCGCTGGGGTGGAAAACAGTGTATTCCGCTTCTGGCAACACGTTTTGGAGCATGCGAGCGTAGAGCTGCCAAGCCAGGGACATCCCCGCCTCGGCGAGTTTATCGCGGCTCTGGCGTGAATAGCCGTCGATTATGAGAAATTTCAAAAATATCCTCCTTTGAACTTTTTTGGTTTTATCTTGCATATTATATGTTTCTGGAAAAACCGCTGTCAAACAAATATTAATGTTTTTTATCAAAAAGGATAGTTTTTGAATATTATGGAGATAATACAGGGATTGACGCTGCAAAAAAATACATATTTCATTTGTTTTTTTCCGTCCCAGATTTTATAATGAGAAAAGGAAAGAAGATCTCTTTCAGAAAACAAAAGGAGGATTTTGTAAAAATGAAAAAAATTTTAGCTCTATCTTTGCTGCTTCTTCTGGCGTTCAGCTTGAGTCTGTACGCTCGAGGGGGGCAGGAAGAGGCCGAGGCTGAGAACAAAGTACTACGGCTTATTACCTGGTCCGGATACGCACCGAAACAACTGATCGACAAATTTACCGAAGAGACCGGTATCGAAGTCGAGGTGACACTCAGCAACAACGAAGAGATGATCTCTAAGCTGAGGGCGACCAGGGGCGGAGGTTTCGATCTGGCCCAACCCTCACAGGACAGGATCTCTTCGGTGGTCGAGCAGTACGGTATCTATCAGCCGATCGATTACTCCAAGGTCGACACCGATCAGCTAGACCCATCCTTGCTAAACGCGGTGAAGAAAAACACCATGGTCGACGGCGAATCTTACGGAGTGCCCCATGTCTACGGGACCTCTGGACTTATCGTCAACAAGGCAAAAGCACCGGACGTCAAGGACTACGATGATCTGTTGGATCCCAAATACAGGGGAAGGGTATCCTACAGGCTCAAAAGACCGACGCTGATCGGGATGGGCTTCGCCTTCGGCTACGACCCTTTCGAGCTCTACAACGATCCCGATGCTTACCAGGACTTCCTCGACGACATCGCCGAGAAGCTGATAGAAGGCAAGCCGGTGGTACGTAACTACTGGACCAACGGAGATCAGCTGCTCGAATCGATGCGGTCCGAAGAGGTCTGGGCGGCTATGGCTTGGGAGCAGGCCGGTTGGAAGTTGCACGCCGAGAACCCGAATATCGACTACCTGGCTCCTGAGAGCGGAGCTCTGGCCTGGGTCGACACCTTCACCATTCCGGCCAAGTCCAAGAATGTGGAGGGCGCCTACAAGTGGATCAACTTCATCCTGCGACCGGAGAACGCCGCGGTCTTCACCAACGCCGAGAAGTACGGCACCGCCTCTAAGGATGCGGTCCAGTACCTGGATGCGGAGACCAAGGCCAATTTCGAGCGAGGTCTTCCTCCCGAGGTTCTGGCGGAGATCCATTGGTATCCCCCGGTACCTCCTGGATTGGAAGAGATGGAAGGCAAGGTTCTGGATAGAATCAACGCCGCGAATTAGAGGATTGACGCGGAAGCGAGACCGGCAGCTTTGCCGTTGGTCTCGCCCCGCGTATTTGTCTTTTCAATACCAATCAAATACTCCATAACAGGATGATACTTAGATGGAAATTGCACTATCCGTACAGAACTTGAGCAAGAAATTCGGAGATTTCACGGCGGTCAAAGAAGTCTCCTTCGACGTAGAGGATGGTAAATTCTTCTCGATCCTCGGCCCGTCGGGCTGCGGGAAGACGACCCTCCTGCGTACTATCGCCGGCTTTTACGAACCGAGCGCCGGATCGATAAAGATCCGCGACAAGGATATGAGCGGCGTGGAGCCGAACAAGCGTCCGGTGAACCTGGTCTTTCAGCACCTAGCCCTCTTTCCGATGATGAATATCTTCGAAAACATTGCGTTCGGTCTGCGTCGCCGGGGGGAAGCGAGCCGGGAGATAGAAAAAAAGGTCAACGATATACTCGAGCGGGTCGGACTACCCGGTTTTGGGAACAAAAAAATCGACCAAATCTCCGGGGGGCAGAAGCAAAGGGTGGCTATTGCCCGCTGTTTGGTCCTCGATCCCAGTGTACTGCTGTTGGATGAACCCCTGGGTGCGCTGGACGCCAAACTGCGGGAGCATATGAAGGTGGAGTTGAAGAAGCTGCAGGCCGAGGTGGGGACGACTTTCGTCTACATCACCCACGATCAATCCGAAGCGATGGTGATGAGCGACCATGTGGCGGTGATGAATTCCGGCAGTTTCGAACAGGTGGGAAGCCCACAGGAACTCTACCACAACCCCAAGTCCTCCTTTGTCGCCCAGTTTGTAGGCAACAACAACCGTTTGCCGGTGAAGGTGCACAAAGACGAGAGGGGCAACTTTTTGGCCCGCTATCTCGACGGGCGGGACTATCTTCTGGAAGGTGAGTACGATCTCTCATCGGGGGAGGACCACGACCTGTTCATTCGCCCCGAAGCTATAGTGATCAATCCTCCCAAGGAATCGGAAGTCTCCAACCTGATGCGCTGCGAGGTCAAGGCGATCCTTTTCGACGGCGGGAACAGCCGCCTCTTGGTGATCCCCGAAGGGACCAACGAGGAGCTGCTGGTAGCCCTGCCCCAGAACAAGCAGTACGACAATATACGCGTCAAAGACAAGGTCGAGATCGGCTGGAACAAGGCCGCAGCGGTCTGTTTCAAAAAAGTGGAGTTCAAAATCTATGACGATGTCTAGACGTAAAAAAATCAAATGGAGCTTCTTCGTCTTTTTCATTCCGGTCTTTCTCTGGCTCTTTCTTCTGATAGTTCTGCCGCAGCTCGAATTGTTGCGCATGTCTTTTCTCAAAACCGACTACTACGGGGAGTCCGGGGTGACCTTGGGCAACTACCTTGCTTTTTTCACCGAACCGATCTACTGGCTCACCTTTGTCAGAACAGCGGGTTACTCGATCCTGGTGACCCTGGTGGTGCTGATCATCGCCCTGCCTGTATCTTTTTATATCACCAAGGTGGCTGACTTCAAAATCACCAACTTTCTGATGGTCCTGATACTGGTACCCTTCTGGGTGAGCGAGCTCATTCGGATCTATGGCTGGATGATTCTGCTGCGGGAGAGCGGGGTGATCAATCACTTTCTCACCTCCGTCGGTATCCTGCGGGAACCGGTGGAGATGCTCTACAACGACATCACTATGGTGATGGGCTTGGTGTATACGACCATGCTCTTTATGATCGTACCGATAATCGGGGTCATGGAGAGTCTGGACGATTCTCTGATCGAGGCAGCGCACGACTTGGGGGCAAAAAAAATCACCATCTGGAGAACGATAATCATCCCCTACATCATGCCGGGGATCATGTCCGGCAGCATCATTGTCTTCATGCTGGTATTGGGGAGCTATCTGACCCCCAACCTTTTGGGTGGAAAGAACTCGATCTGGTTCACCGAACAGATATACAACCAGATGATCATCTACTTCAACTGGAATCAAGGAGCGGCTTTCGGTTTCCTTCTGCTCCTCCTCTCTTCGTTTATCATCTGGCTCGCTTTGAAGCTCACCAAGCAGGATTGGAGGACGGTGATTAAATGATACGCACTTTACCCAGCTCAAAAGCATACCGACTAGGCTTCAACGCCTTTATAGTTCTGTATTTTGTCTTTCTATTCGCTCCCTTGATTGTTACCATGGTGCTGGCGTTCAACGACTCGATGTCGCCGGCTCTGCCTTGGCGAGGTTTTACCTTGGATTGGTTTTTTGGAGAAGGGCCGGAAAAAATTGGAATATTCAACGATGATATCAATTTGCGCAGCCTGGCCGTTTCGTTTCGGGTGGCTCTGGCGGTCTCCCTTTTGTCGACCGTTTTTGGGACTTTGGCGGCGTTCCTGTTTGAACAGGAGGACTTCCGGTTCAAGAGTCTCTTTTATTTCCTGATGATTGCCCCCATTGTGATCCCCGGGGTCATCCTGGGAATTTCGATTCTGCTGTTTAGCAACACGGTGGGACTTTTCTTCGAAAACAATATGGGTCTCGACCTGGAGATCACCCGTCCCGGTTTCTGGTTAGTGGTACTGGGGCAATTCTCCTTTATCACCACCATTGTGGCCTTGGTGGTGATGGCGCGGCTGCGTAAGTTCGACCGTACCCTGGAGGAAGCGGCTTACAACCTGGGGGCCAACCGCTTTGAGGTGATCTGGCA
>DSBN01000140.1 GCA_011046055.1 Sediminispirochaeta sp.
CGGAAGGATATAGAAAATGCTGAGTAAAATCGGAGAACTTTCATGACAAATACAACAGGAAAGGTTATCGGGGTAAATGGAAACATGGTAGCCGTCCGAGTCGACGGTGATGTTTCAATGAACGAGGTTGGCTACGTGATCGTCGGCGAGCAGAGGTTGAAATCCGAAGTCATTCGAATCCGAGGTGACGTCGCGGAGATGCAGGTCTTCGAAATGACCGCCGGCATCGGTATCGGCGACGAGGTCGACTTTACCGGAGAGTTGCTGGCAGTGGAACTGGGTCCGGGACTCTTAACCCAGATCTACGACGGATTGCAGAACCCCCTGCCCGAATTGGCCGAAGAGGCGGGGTTCTTTCTCCAACGTGGACTCTACATGGACGCCCTTCCCCGGGATAAAAAGTGGGAGTTCAGCCCGGCGGTCAAGGAGGGCGACAAGGTAGTCACCGCCGACACCCTGGGAACGGTTCCCGAAGGAATTTTCAAGCACCGCATCATGGTGCCTTTCAATTTTCGCGACAGCTATACGGTGAAAAAGATCTCCTCCAAAGGCTCGTACACCATCCAGGAAGAGATTGCGGTTCTCGAAGACGGCAAAGGCAAGGAACACTCGGTGACGATGATGTTCGAATGGCCGGTCAAACGGGCGATCGAGGCCTACCAAGAGCGTTTGGAGCCGGACACTCCGATGGTGACCAAGACGAGGATCATCGACACCTTCATCCCCGTCGCTCGGGGCGGCACGTACTGTATCCCCGGTCCTTTCGGGGCGGGGAAGACGGTACTCCAGCAGGTGACCAGCCGCTACGCCGACGTGGATATAGTGATTATCGCTGCCTGCGGGGAGCGTGCCGGAGAGGTTGTAGAGACTCTACGCGAGTTTCCCGAGCTCATCGACCCGAGAACCGGGAGAACCTTGATGGAGCGGACGGTCATCATCGCCAACACCAGTTCAATGCCTGTCGCTGCTCGAGAGGCTTCGGTGTACACCGCGGTCACCCTGGCCGAGTACTACCGACAGATGGGACTTCATGTGCTGCTGCTGGCCGACTCGACCTCTCGATGGGCCCAGGCGATGCGTGAAATGTCGGGACGACTGGAGGAGATCCCCGGTGAAGAGGCTTTCCCGGCCTATCTGGAGTCGGTGATCGCCTCTTTTTACGAAAGGGCCGGCGTGGTACGGCTGAAAGACGGAGAGATCGGATCGGTCACCATCGGCGGTACGGTAAGCCCCGCGGGGGGGAACTTCGAAGAGCCGGTGACCCAGGCTACCCTCAAGGTAGTTGGGGCCTTCCATGGACTGAGCCGTGACCGGGCGGAAGCCCGAAAATTTCCCTCTATTCATCCCTTGGACAGCTGGAGCAAGTATCCCACCATCGTCAATGTGGACAAGGTAGCCTTCGCCAAGGAGATACTCTTTCGCGGCAATGAGGTCGGACAGATGATGAAGGTCGTCGGCGAGGAAGGTACCAGTCTGGAGGACTATTTGATCAACCTCAAATCCGAGTTTCTCGACTCGGTATACCTGCAGCAGAACTCCTTTGACCCGGTGGACGCGGCGGTGAGCGTCGAGCGGCAGAACTACGTATTCGACACTATCTTCGAGATTCTCGGTTCCGAGTTCAACTTGGAGAGTAAGGAAGAGGCTCGCCATTTTTTCAACCAGCTGCGACAGCACTTTATCGACTGGAACTACTCCGAATGGGACGGCGATGAGTTCAAAGAGATCGAAAAGAAGGTCAGATCTCTGTTTGAGGAGAAACAAACCGGACTTTCTGAACAC
Source organism: Sediminispirochaeta sp. (assembly GCA_011046055.1). Classification (GTDB taxonomy): domain Bacteria; phylum Spirochaetota; class Spirochaetia; order DSM-16054; family Sediminispirochaetaceae; genus DSBN01. The sequence goes on from DSBN01000140.1 coordinate 1,783, forward strand.
GCCAAACAAGTAAAAAAAGCAGTGGAGAGCAAGGAGCATAGCGATGCGTAAGGTATACAGCAAGATCGAACAGATTGCCGGTAACGTGATCACCGTTACCGCGGAGAACGTCCGTTACGACGATCTGGCGGTGGTGAGCACCAAGTACGGAGAGTCGCTGGCCAATGTAATACGCCTCGAGGGAGATAAGGTTTCTCTGCAGGTATTTGCCGGCGGACGGGGTATCTCCACCGGCGACGAGGTGCGTTTTCTCGGCCACTCGATGCAGGTCTCCTTTTCCGAGAACCTGTTGGGGCGGATATTCAACGGCAGCGGTCGTCCCCGGGACAACGGACCCGAACTAACGGAAAACATGATTCCCATCGGGGGGCCTTCGGTCAATCCGGCCAAGCGAATCATCCCCCGCAACATGATCAGGACCGGTATCCCGATGATCGACGTTTTCAACTCCCTGGTGGAAAGCCAGAAGCTGCCGATCTTTTCGGTCTCCGGGGAGCCCTACAACCAGCTCTTGGCTAGAATCGCCATGCAGGCGGAAGTCGATCTGATCATACTCGGCGGAATGGGACTGAAGTACGACGACTATCTCTTCTTCAAAAACACCCTTGAGGAGGGCGGAGCTATGAGCCGGACGATCTTTTTCGTCCACACAGCCTCCGACCCGGTGGTAGAGTGTCTGCTGGTCCCGGATATCTCTCTGGCGGTGGCCGAGAAGTTTGCCCTCGATGGGAAAAGGGTGCTGGTCCTGCTGACGGATATGACCAACTTCGCCGACGCGATGAAGGAGATCGCCATCACCATGGAGCAGGTACCCTCCAACCGCGGATACCCCGGAGACCTGTACAGTCAGCTCGCCTCCCGTTATGAAAAAGCGGTCGACTTCGAGGGAGCCGGTTCTATTACCACCCTTGCCGTGACCACTATGCCCGGCGACGATGTGACCCACCCGGTTCCGGATAATACCGGATATATCACCGAAGGGCAGTACTACTTGCGCAACGGGCGAATCGAACCATTCGGTTCGCTGAGTCGTCTGAAACAGATGGTCAACGACTCGACCCGAGAAGACCACCGAGCCCTGATGGACGGGATGATACGGTTGTACGCAAACTTCAAGGAGTCGTTGGAGAAAAAGTCCATGGGTTTCCGTATGACCGATTGGGACAACAAGCTGCTGAAATACGGCGATATCTTTGAAACCCGAATGATGGACCTTTCGGTCAACATTCCTCTGGAACAGGCCCTGGACAGAGGGTGGGAGATCCTGGCCGAATGCTTCACCCCCGAAGAGACTGGAATGAGAACGGGTCTGTTGAAGCAGTTCTGGCCCAAACAGGAGGATGTGAACTAAAGTCCTATGGCGCAGGTAAAGCTAACCAAAAACGAGCTGAAAAAGCAAAAAGATGCGCTCAAGCGCTTCCAGCGTTACCTTCCTACTCTGATGTTGAAAAAGCAGCAGTTGCAGATGGTGATCCGGCAGGTGGAAGCCAAGGTGCGCCAAATCGAGTCCGAACGGGACAAGCTGTACCGGGAAATGGAGAGCTGGATTGCCGTTTTTGGCGAAGAAGCGGGCTTATCCGAACTGGTCAAAGTGAAGAGTATTCTCCGGGAAACGGGAAATATCGCCGGAGTCGACATTCCGGTCTTTCAAAACCTGGAGTTCGAAGATATCCCCTATGACCTCTTCGAAAAGCCCCTCTGGGTCGATCGGGGAGTCGAGGCGCTGAAGCGGATCGCGGCTTTGGATGCGGAGATCGAGGTTTTGAAGCGCCAGATAGAGCTTTTGGCCTACGAATTGCGGGTGACTACTCAGCGGGTCAACCTTTTTGAGAAGGTCAAGATCCCTGAAACCAAAGAAAATATCCGCAAAATTCAGATTTACCTCGGTGATCAGCAGACCGCGGCTGTCGTCCGGGGGAAGATGGCGAAGAACAAGATCGAGAAGGTGAAGTAGCATGATTGTGCCGATGAAAAAGGTCTTTCTCGTCTCTCTGGAAACGGCGAAGGACGAAACCCTAAGCAAACTACGAGAGATCGGGGTTCTCCATATCGATGAAGTTCCGGGACAGAGCGAAGTCTTGGACCAGCTGATAAAGACTCGAGATTCCTTGGTTCAGTCCCTGCGGCAACTTCCGTTGGAGGAAAAAAAATACAAGCCCGGTACTTCGGTGCTCAGCGAGAAGAAAATGGAGGAGGCTCTGGAGGTCTCCGGGCGGGTCGGAAAACTCAGCGAACGGAGGACCCGGCTCATCGAACAGGTCGAAAAGCTGCGAGCCGAGATCGAACGGGTGGAGGTCCTGGGAGACTTTGACCCCGAGGACCTGGAGCTCATCGGAGAGCACGGGCTCGACATAGTGCTTTTCGATCTGAACAAGGAAGAGTTGGAGAGCTTCCCCCAAGAACTGACCAGTTTTCGGGTGTACAGCAAAAAGAACGGTGCTATCCTGGCGGCGGTCCTGCCTGAAGACTCTGGTCTCACCGAGGAGTATCCGCTCTTCGAGCTGCCCAAGTACTCGGTCAAGGAGATGCGGCAGCAGGTATCGGGCTATTTCAAAAAGATCGAAGAGATCGACGACGAATTGCTCAGCCTGAGCCAGTACGGACAGCTCTTGTACGATGCCCTGATGAAGGTCGAGGGAGACATCGAGTTCGAGAAAGTTCGGCTGGGGCTCAACGAAGAGGGGGCCTTGGTCTATTTGACCGGTTTTGTTCCGGAAAAAAAGGTGGACCGTCTCAAGTCGGGGGCGCGGAAAAACGGCTGGGCTCTCATAGTTCGAGATCCAGAGCCGGACGAGCCGATTCCCACCTTGGTAGACAATCCCAAACCCGTAGGCATCATCAAACCGGTCTTCGATTTTCTGGGGACCGTACCGGGATACTACGAGTACGATATCAGTTTTTACTTTCTGCTGTTCTTGACCCTCTTTTTTGCGATGATCATCGGGGATGCCGGTTACGGCCTGCTCTTTCTGGGCACCACCCTCTACTCGGCATTCAAATTCAAAAAAGCCAAGGGCAGCATCACCACGGTTCATACCCTGATGGTTGTCATGTCCTCGGCCACCATTGTCTGGGGGGCGCTCAGCGGGGTCTGGTTCGGATCGATCACCCTGGCCGAGACCGCTCCCTTTTCATGGTTCGTTCTGGAGCCGATCTACGGTTTCGGAGGCGAGGCGGCCCAGGAAACGATCAAGTATCTCTGCTTTATCATCGGTACCGTGCATTTGAGTATCGCTCATATCTGGAACTTTCTCACCGAATGGCGGAGGGATCGCAAACTCAAGGCCATCTCGCAGCTCGGCTGGCTGCTGATGGTCCTGGGACTTTACTTTCTGGTCCTCTACCTGGTTTTGGATCCGGAAAAGTACCCGATACCGCAATTCAGCCTCTACATGGTAGGCATAGGTCTAGTTCTGGTTTTTCTCTTCTCCGAGCAGGAGGGTCACTTCCTCAAAGGAGTCTTGAAAGGACTGGCCAATTTCATGCCCAAAGCCCTTGATTCGATCTCGGCTTTTTCAGATATCATCAGCTATATCAGACTCTTTGCCGTCGGTTTGGCGACGGTGGAGATAGCCAAGAGCTTCAACTCGATGGCCGCCGACCTCGGCAACAGCGTGGTAGGAATAATAGGCGGAATTGTAATACTGCTCATTGGACACGGTCTGAACATCGCCATGGCCGCCCTTTCGGTGGTGGTACACGGGGTGCGACTCAACGTATTGGAGTTTTCCGGACATTTGGGAATGGAGTGGACAGGGATTCCGTACGATCCCTTTCGCGATAGAATGACAACAAACTTGAAGGAAGAAGGAGTAACATAATGGACATTGGACTGCTGGGTATCGGAGCGGCCTTGGCATTGGCCGCCTGTGGATCCGCTATTGGGGCTGGAACCGCCGGGATGGCTGCGGTAGGAGCCTGGAAGAAGTGCTTCGCGCAAAACAAGCCGGCGCCTTTTACCTTGATCGCCTTCGTCGGGGCACCGCTGACACAGACTATATACGGCTATATTCTGATGAACACCTTGGTACAGGCGGTTACCCCCGATAACTCATGGCTTATTTTGGGGGCCGGAATATTCGGTGGCTTGGCCATGGGTTTTTCCGCCGCTTTTCAGGGCAAGGCCGCCGCTTCCGCTTCGGACGCTTTGGCGGAGACCGGAAAGGGTTTTGGAAACTACATCATGGTGCTCGGTCTGGTCGAGACGGTCGCTCTGTTTGTAATGGTTTTTCTGATGGGACTCGTCTAAGCGACGAAAATCACGGGTAAATCCGGCGAAGTAATCGGTTTTGGCGAACAAAACCGATGCTTCGCCTTTTTAAATTTGTTATAATCCGGAATATGCGAAGCAAGAAGATTTATGTCAGAGACCTGGCTATCGGCGGCGACGCGCCGGTGAGCGTGCAGACCATGTGGAAGGAGGCTCTACCCCAGAAAATGGAGGAGCTCCGCGAGCTCGCCGCCAGGCTTTCGGCGATGAAGTCCATGGGCTGTGACCTGGTTCGCTTTGCCGTACCCGATAGCCAAGCCGCCGAGGCCTTGATCAGACTGCGGGAGATCAGCCCGCTCCCATTGGTGGCGGATATTCACTACGACTACCGACTGGCCTTGACCTGTATTCACGGGGGGGTGGACAAAATAAGGATCAATCCCGGTAATATCGGAGCCGAGTGGAAGGTACGTGAGCTCATCCTCGCCGCACGGGATCGAGAGGTACCCATCAGAATCGGGGTCAACAGCGGAAGTTTGCCCAAAAAGCTTCAAGCCGAGCGCGATGTGGCCTCGGCGATGATAAAAGCGGCGGAGCAGGAGATCGAAGTCTTCGAACGACACGGCTTCTCCTCTCTTGTATGCAGCCTCAAAGCTTCCGACATTAATACTACGGTGGCCGCAAACGAAGGATTTGCTGCCCGCTATCCGATACCCTTGCACCTGGGAGTGACCGAAGCAGGGCCATTGATACCGGGTATTGTAAAAAGCAGCGTTGCTATGGTTCGTCTTCTCGACCGAGGAATAGGGAACACCATCAGGGTGAGCCTCTCCGACAGTCCGGAGAAGGAGATACTCACCGGTCTGGAGATACTGGACGCGGCGGGGATGGCAAAGAAACGTCCCAAAATCGTCTCCTGCCCCCGATGCGGAAGGGCTGGTTTCGACACCCACGGCTTCGTGGAGAAGATCTCTCCGATTCTCTATTCGATGGATAAGGAGGTCAGCGTGGCGGTGATGGGCTGTGTGGTCAACGGGCCTGGGGAAGCTCGGCACGCGGACTTGGGTATCACCGGGGCCGGTCGGGAGATAATAATTTTCAAGCACGGAAAAATTCTCCGTCGGGTGAATGAGAATAGGGCTTTCGAAGTTTTTGTAGAGGAGTTAAAGAAGCTGTGAAACGCATGGGTACTATCGGGCTCTTAGCTTTCGTGTTGTTATTTACACACTTCCCCACACTGTGGTCGCGGGAAGGTCTACAGGGGGGGGCTCTGTGGCTGGAGATGGAAAGAGGCATACGGGCGTACGAAGAGGGGCGACTGGGTGAGGCTCTGAGGATTTTCCGAACAGTCGTCGAAGCTGACTCTTCCTACGCCAACGCCCACATGTGGATCGGACACGTCTTCGCTCTGGAGGGGGAGTTCGATTCGGCACTCCGCAAGTACGAGGACGCTCTACGGGAGGGGCGGAACTTCTTCCCCGATGCTCTTCGGATAGACACCTACTACTCCCTTGCCGATATCTATCAACGGCTGCGGGAGCCCGAGAGAGCGAAAGAGTATCTGCAAAAAGTCCTATCTGAAGGGCGAGAGGAAGAGCTGCCCCCCAGCAGGCGTCGGGCGATAACCGACATGTTTATACGTCAAGGACCGGATAAAGTCCTCGAACTCTATCGACTCCGGGACAAGGCCGTTCGCGGGGCCTACGAGGGCTTCGCATTTCTGGAACTCAATGAGGGGAATTTCCAAAGTTCCACGGAGCACCTGGTCCTCTCCACTTTGATCTCTTTTTCACTGATAATTGAACACCTGAGATCCAACGACCCGGAGTACCGTTTTGTCCAACGGGAGATGAACCCCGGGGTGGAGGAGTTTTTTACCGACAATACCGCTCTGCTGCTCAGGAAGGTCCGAAAAGACGACAAGGTCCGCAGCTATATAAAGTCGGCTGGTCTCTACCGACAACTTTTTTTTATTGGCGTCGGACTCCAGCAGACCGATAGACCGGAGGCGGCTCGAAAGATTTGGCGCTTGATTACCGACGATCGCGAAGCGGGGATCTGGTATGACGCGGCTCTGACACAACTAACCGAGCCCGATAGGCCTCGGGCGATGGCCATGCTGAGGCACTGGTAGAGATGGATCGGATAAAAATTAAAGGCGCGCGTCAACACAACCTAAAAAATATCGACCTCGAACTGCCTCGGGACAAGCTGATCGTGATCTCCGGACTCAGCGGTTCAGGCAAATCCTCGCTGGCTTTCGACACTATCTACGCGGAGGGACAACGGAGATATGTAGAGTCCCTTTCAGCCTATGCCCGTCAATTCCTCGGACGGATGGAAAAACCCGAGGTCGACTATATCGAAGGGCTCTCACCGGCGATATCCATTGAGCAAAAAACAACGCACCGCAACCCCAGGTCCACGGTGGGGACGGTGACGGAGATATACGACTTTTTTCGTCTCCTCTGGGCCCGGATCGGTAAACCCCACTGCCCAGACTGCGGACGGGAGATACAGGAACAATCGGTAGATCAGATCCTGGATACCATACTCTCCTTTCCCAACGGCAGCAAGCTGATGATCCTCGCCCCGGTGGTACGGGGTAAAAAGGGAAGCCATCAGCAGATCTTCTCAGACGCGCGACAAGCCGGCTTTGTCCGGGTGAGGGTCGATAATACCGTATATTCTCTGGACGACGATATCGTCTTGGAGAAGAACCAGAAACACGATATCGACATCGTGGTGGCTCGGGTGAAGGTTGACGAAGAGTCGCGGAAACGGATCGCCGAAGCGGTGGAGACCGCCTTGGAGGTGAGCGAGGGGATTCTCCGGGTGGTGGAGAAACGGGATGATGGCGAAGAGGAGTACTTTTTTTCTCAAAAAAACAGCTGCCCCGTCTGCGGTACCAGCTTTCCCGAACTGGAGCCGAATCTGTTTTCCTTCAACAACCCCAACGGTGCCTGTGAAACCTGCCACGGAATTGGAGAGACGCTGGAGTTCGACCCGCAGTTGGTAATTCCCGACCCTTCCCTGTCTTTCAACCAGGGGGCCGTGGCCACGATGAACCCCGAGGCCCGGTGGTATCGAAGCTGGTTCGAATCTCTGGCCAAACACTACGGTTTCAGCCTCGACACCCCCTTCGAGGAGCTGCCGGAAGATATTTTTCGCGTCATCCTCCACGGTTCCAAAGAAGAGATCCGGGTCACCTACGTCAATCGACAGCAGAGCGGACGCTTCGAGTACGACTCCGTCTTTCGCGGGGTGCTGCCGGAGCTCAAACGGCGCTATCTGGAGACCAAATCCGACGGCGTGAAGGACTGGTTGGAGCAGTTCATGAGCCGCCGTCCCTGTCCCGCCTGTGGAGGACGGCGGTTGAAGCCGATTGCCCTATCGGTCTACGTCGGAGGGCGGAACATTCAACAAGTCACGCAGCTTTCGGTGGAGGATGCCTTGGATTTTTTTTCCGAACTTCTCCTGAACAAGACCGAGGAGCTTATCTCCAGGCAGATTCTCAAGGAGATTCGCGAACGTTTGAGCTTCATGCGGAACGTAGGCTTGGACTACCTCAGTCTGGAACGGCAGGCCTCGACGCTCTCCGGGGGCGAAGCTCAGAGGATTCGCTTGGCTACCCAGATAGGATCTTCCCTGGTAGGAGTTCTCTACATCTTAGACGAGCCGACTATCGGCCTGCATCAGCGGGACAATGCCCGCTTGATCGAAACTCTGCAGCAACTGCGGGACATCGGTAATACCCTGATAGTGGTGGAACACGACGATATCACACTTCGTTCGGCGGATTATATAGTGGATATCGGTCCCGGGGCTGGAATTCACGGGGGACAGGTAGTGGCCGAGGGGAAGCTGGAGGAGATACTTTCCAATCCCGCCAGTCTCACCGGACGCTATCTCAGCGGCGCGGAGAAAATCGAG
>DSBN01000149.1 GCA_011046055.1 Sediminispirochaeta sp.
GCTCTTCGGCACTACCTTGGCTCCGCTGGCCGGAGAGTTCGGGGTGATTGTGGGGTTCGTCGCCGGATTCACCCACCTGTTGATGGTCGAGCGGACCGCCGCCTGGCACGGCGGCTTCGACCTCTACAACAACGGATTCGCCGGGGGACTGACGGCGACTTTTTTCCTGGCAATCATCGAGTGGTTCAATTCAAATAAGAGAAGCAAATAAACGGGGGCATACATGACCAAAGAATACATCCTACACTTACTTACCGAGATCTCGAACTACATCCTGGAGAGCCATCCTTCGCGAATGGTGATCTCGCTGCACCAGGAAGAAGACGGGATGCACCTGGCGGTCCTGGACGACCACGAACGAGGTGATAAAGAGCTGGAGAAGATCCGCAAGGCCCTGAACACCGACGCCCGCCCGGAGATGTCCGACTACTACGGCACCATGGGGGGAACCGACCTGGTTGGTGCCGCCCGGCTCAACCTCCTGGGCTGGCAGATCAAGCACGCCGATGTCGGAAGGACCGACAACGGGACAAAAATCGACCTCTGGATCGGCAGCGATCGGTTCGACTCCAGTAAATTCAATATTCCGGACTGATTTTTTTTGATTTTTGAATATTTCCGTTGACAATTTTTCCACGAACCGTTAATCTCAGCACATGAGCGTTTCTACTTATAGTAACATATTAAATCAGAATCATCTCTGGCACTGGCGCGTATAGCGCCGGGGTCCCCTTCTTGGGTTCCGGTGGTTGTTGTTCGACACCCTACCGGGATCTGTGACGGGCTTTGAGAGCCGTGTAAACCAGGTTCGGTTTACACGGCTCTTTTTTTTTTTACCATCCGCCGTACGGCAAAGGAGAAGATAGTATGAATATAGATCAGGCGATCAAAAAAACAAAGACCAGCAAGGTTCTGCACCGAAGCCTCCCGGGGGAACGCTTCACCCCCTACAGCTTGGCGAAGAAACTCGGTGCGAAGGCTCTTTTGGAGTCCTCCTCACTCCAGAAGGGCAAGGAGCGTTACTCGATCCTCCTGGTCGAACCGGCCTTCTCGATACTGCAACGGGGAGAGGAGCAGTTTTTTCAAAGCTCCGAGGGGCGACGCCGCATCAAACACGGCGGACGGGACATCCTGGACACGCTTCGTCACTTCTCCGAGCAACACGGCGGATACTCCGATGAAATCCCCCTTCCGGCGGGAGGGATAGGCTTTCTCTCCTATGAATACGCCACTCACTTCGACCGCATCCGACTCGAAGACCGCCCCGGTATAGAAGAGGTCCCCGACGCGGCCTTTCTCTTCGGACATATCTACCTGGTCTTCGATCACTACAGCGACAAGATACATCTGCTGGGTCTGAACTATCGAGAACGTTCCATCGATCTCGAACAGACGATGGATCGACTGGAGCAGCGTTTGAACGACCGGGACTTCAACTACCTTGTCGAAGGTCCCCGAAAGTACCATTCGGTTTTGCAGACGAAGCCCGGAGAACAAGAGCATTTTCTCCGGGGGGTGGAGAAACTGAAAAAAGAGATCGCCGCCGGCAACCTGCTGCAGGGGGTGCTCTCCCGAAGGCTCTACATCCGAAGCGATATCCCCGCCATCGAGGCTTACCGGGAGCTACGTTCGGCCAATCCTTCACCCTACCTCTTCTACCTCGACTTCGGATCTTTTCAGTTGTTCGGTTCTTCACCGGAGGTACATGTGAAGCTGAAAAACGGTCGGGCGGAAATACACCCGATCGCCGGCACCCGGCGACGGGGCGCGGACGCGGAGGAGGATCGGAGGCTGGCCGAGGAGCTGGCCAATGACCAGAAAGAGCGATCCGAACACCTGATGCTCGTCGACCTGGCGCGCAACGACCTGGGACGCTTCTGCCGTCCCGGATCGGTCCGGGTCGACAAATTCATGGAGGTGGAAAACTACTCGCACGTCATGCATCTGGTTTCCGTGGTCGGCGGTACACCAGAGGAGACTGCATCGGGAGTGGAAGCTATCAGGAGGACCTTTCCCGCCGGAACAGTATCGGGGGCACCGAAGATCCGCGCGATGGAAATCATCAACTCCATCGAACCGGAACGACGGAGCTTCTACGCCGGTCTGGTAGGCTACCTGGCCTCCGATAGGAGCGTGGATACCTGCATCGCCATCCGCAGCGCCCTGAAGATCGGAGATACACTGGTCCTTCAAGCCGGAGCGGGTATCGTCTACGATTCCCAGCCCCTGCGCGAGCTGGAGGAGACCAACGAAAAACTGCGCGCCCTCGCCGGCGCCGTCGGAGTGGAGGTATAAATATGTATGTGCTCATCGACAACTACGATTCCTTTACCTACAACATCTTCCAGGAACTGAGTCTGCTCACGGATGAGAGGATCGGCGTCTATCGAAACGACGATATCAGCGTCGAAGAAGTGGAAAAACTCGCCCCACAAGGGATCATTCTCTCCCCGGGGCCGGGACATCCGGAAGAGGCCGGACTCAACATCGAACTGATACACCGTTTCGCCGGACGGATTCCGATCCTCGGCGTCTGTCTGGGTCATCAGGCGATCGCCGCGGCCTTCGGGGCCCGGATCGTTGGGGCGAAGAAAATCTCCCACGGCAAGGTGGACCGAATCCGCAGCGACGGGAAGGGGCTCTTCCGTCGGGTACCGGCGGAAGCCGGCTTCACTCGCTACCATTCGCTGGTAGTCGAGGAGGAGAGCCTGCCCGATTGTTTTGAAATCAGCGCTCGGAGCAGCGACGGCGAGATCATGGGACTGAGACACCGGAGCTTCGACATCGAGGGGGTACAGTTCCATCCCGAATCGATCTCCAGTGAGTACGGCCGTCGGGTCTTGGAAAATTTTCTCCGCTACCGTCGCCGGGCCGTGAATATCCCAGCCTTGCTGCAGCGTCTCCTCTCCGGAGAGGATCTGAGTCTCCAGGAGGCCGGTGACTTCATGGACGAGCTGACCGACGGAGCCTTGCTGGACTCGCAAATAGCGGCCTTTCTGATCGCCCTCAACATGAAGGGTATCACCGCCGAGGAGATCGCCGGCTGCGCCACGGTGCTGCGGAAAAAACAGCGAAGTCTACTCATGGACCGACCGAGCGTCGACACCTGCGGTACCGGCGGCGACGGCTTGCACACCTTCAACATCTCCTCCCTCACCGCGCTGACCGCCGCCTGCGGCCTGGTCGCCGCCAAACACGGCAACCGCACGGTCAGCTCTTCCAGCGGCAGCGCCGACTTCTACCGTGAACTGGGCATACCGATCGAGCTCCCCGCCGACCAGTTGGTCCGACTAATAGACCGGACCGGCTTCGGCTTCCTCTACGCCCCCCTGTACCACCGGGCCATGCGCCACGCCGCACCGGTGAGGAGGCAGCTGGGGGTAAAAACCATCATGAACCTCCTGGGCCCCCTGTTGAATCCCGCAAAAGCGGAGTATCAGCTCATCGGCGTATTCGACCGCAACTACTGCCGTATCGTAGCCGAAGCGGCAAAGCTCATGGGAGCCAAAAGGGTGATGGTGGTCCACGGCGGCCAGGGGGAAGACGAACTGTCGATCACCTCCCCTTCCCACGCGGTCTTCATCGACGAGCACGATCGACTAAAAGAGTTCATCATAGACCCCCGCGAGCTGGGGATCGGCGGCTACGGCATCGAAGACCTGCGCGGCGGCAGTCCGAAGGAGAACGCCATGACCGCCGAAGAGCTGCTATCGGGGGACGTTTCCGAGACTGTTGAGAGCTCCAGACGGCACGGGGCCCTGCTGGAGGCGGTGGCATTGAATACCGGCGCGGTCCTTTTCGTCGCCGGACGAAGCCCGGATATCAACGCCGGGTATTACGAGGCCAAAGAGGCTTTACTCACCGGAAGGGTCGGGGTGAAGATCGAGGAGATACGCCGCTGCAGCGAAGAACTCACCACCCCGGTTGCAAACGGAGAGACCATCACCGCGGGGGAGCACGCCAGATGAACATCCTCCAAGAAATCGCCGATCAACGGCGCCGAGATATAGATAGCATCGGCCATTCCCAAGGTCTCGAACTTCCTAAACACCGAAGCAGCCCCTTAGCCAAGCTGCCCGCCGAGCCTTTTCTCATCGCGGAGATCAAGCGGCGCTCCCCCTCAGCGGGTTCGATCGCCGCAGTGCCCGGCCCTCTGCGGCAGGCGGAGGTTTACCTCCAAGGCGGCGCGGCGGCGGTATCGGTCCTCACCGAGGAAACACACTTCGGCGGCTCCCTCCGAGACCTCCTCCGTCTGAAGGAGCGCTTCCCCGAGTCCTTTTTCCTGCGCAAGGACTTTCTCTTGGACGAGGAGGATATACTGGTCTCCCATCAGACGGGGGCCGACGGGGTACTGCTGATTGTCGCCATCCTTGATGACCGGCGCTTGGAAGCCTTGTACCGCACCGCCGTCGGGCTAGGCATGGAGGTGCTGGTGGAGGTGCACACCCAAGAGGAACTCGCCCGGGCGGCGAAATTGAAACCGAGGCTCCTCGGCATAAACTCCCGCGATCTGCGGGACTTCTCCGTAGACCTCCTGCAACCGCTGCGACTCAAAAATCGCATCGACTGGGCACCCCGCCTGGTCTTCGAATCGGGAATTCGCAGCGCCGAAGATGCGGCGATAGCCTATGCCGCCGGTTTTGACGCCCTCTTGGTGGGCGAGACACTGATGAGGCGGCCCACGCTCCTTTCGGAGATTCGAGACGCTCGAAGCTACCACCGCAGCGACCGATTCTGGTCGACCCTCGGGAGCCGCTCGGACTCGCGTCCGCTGGTAAAAATATGCGGCCTCACTCGGCGGGAGGATGTGGAAGCGGCCGAGCAGCTGGGGGCGAATCTGCTGGGCTTTGTCTGCGCCCCGTCGCCGCGCCGAGTGTCGGCGGACTTCATCCGCCGGATAGGACCGACCCGGGCGCCGAAGGTGGCGGTGGTCGTCTCGGAGGGACCCCGGGCTCAACTCCCGCCGGAAGTAGCGCAGCTGCTCGCTGAGGCTGCGATCGACGCGGTCCAGTTCCACGGCAACGAGAGCCCGGAGAGCTGCTTCGACGCCGCCTTTCCCTACTACAAGGCGCTGCGCTTGAAGAGTACCGAGAGTATCGCCGCGCTGAAAAAATACCGCAGCCCCCGGGTCTTGGTCGACGCTTACGTCCCTGATGCCTACGGAGGTAGCGGGAAAAGAATAGACCCAGAGTTGCTGGAGGCTGCAGCCGCCGTGGGACCGCTATGGGTGGCCGGCGGAATTGGTCCTGAGAATGTAGCCGAGATCATCCACCGTTACCGTCCGGAGCTGATCGACCTCTCCAGCAGCCTGGAGTCAAAACCTGGAGAAAAAGATCGTGAGAAGATACGCCGTTTTATGGACGCCGTTAGGGACGCCGACAGTAGGATCACCGTTTGAGTGAATGAATAGAGAGGAGCATGTAGGAATGAAACTTTATCACGACTATTTCGGACAGTTCGGCGGCCGCTACGTCGCCGAGGTCCTCCGTCCGGCTCTTTCCGAACTGGAGAAGGCCTTCATCGCCGCCGCCGGCGAAGACGACTTCGAGGAGGAGCTGAAAAAACTCGCCGCCGACTACTCCGGCCGTCCCACTCCCCTGCTCCACGCCGAAAACAGCAGCAAGGCCTTGGGTGGAGCTCAAATCTACATCAAGCTCGAAGGGCTCGCCGCCACCGGGGCGCACAAGATCAACAACGCTCTTGGCCAGGCATTACTGGCCAAACGAATGGGGAAAAAAAGATCATCGCCGAGACCGGAGCCGGCCAGCACGGGGTGGCCACCGCCGCCGCCTGCGCCAAACTCGGATTGGAATGCCGAATCTACATGGGCGAGGTGGACATCAGGCGGCAACACCCCAATGTCTTCTGGATGGAGCTCTACGGCGCTGAGGTGGTACCCGTGACCGGGGGCAGCAGAACCCTCAAGGACGCGGTCAACGAGGCGCTACGCCACTGGTCGTCGGACTTCGAGACCACCCACTACCTATTGGGCTCGGCTCTTGGTCCCTCGCCATACCCAGATATGGTCCGCTACTTCCAATCGGTGATCGGTCAAGAAGTGGCCGAACAGATAGAGGAGAGGAGTCTCGATGTGGAAGCGATGATAGCCTGTGTCGGCGGGGGGTCCAACGCCATCGGCTTTTTCGAACCTTTTCTTGAGCGTTCAAGCCCCCGGCTCATCGGAGTCGAAGCCGGAGGTCGGGGAAGGCAAACCGGTGAGCACGCCGCTCGGATGAACGGCGCCGGAGAGCTCGGGATTCTCCAGGGCTACAAGAGCCTGTTCCTTCTCGATAGCGATGGTCAGGTTCAGCCTACCCATTCGATCTCCGCGGGTCTGGACTACCCGGGTATCGGACCGCAGTTGGCTCATTTAGGAGCTACCGGAAGGGTCGAGTTTTTATCGGCATCGGACGAACAGGCCTTGGATGCTTTGAAGTTTTTCGCCCGGAACGAAGGGGTCCTCTTCGCCCTCGAGTCGGCCCACGCCGGGGCGGCGGCTCTGGAGCTGGCCCCCCAGCTCTCCCCCGACCGGACCCTGATCGTCAACATGTCAGGCCGGGGCGAGAAGGACCTGTTTCTCACCGCGCCGGCGTTCAAAGGCGAGCAGTGGCGCAACTTTTTATACCAGGAGGCGCAAAGCCATGAATAAACCGCAAAAAATCCGTCTCATGGCTCATCTAGTGGCCGGGTACCCGAGCCTGGATGAGAGCTTCACCGTCGCCCGGGCACTTCAAGCCGGGGGCGCCGACATTCTCGAACTGCAGCTGCCCTTCAGCGATCCCGCGGCGGACGGTCCGGTCATCCAAGAGGCCTGCGCCAAGGCCCTGTCCTCCGGCACCAAGGTAGAAGACGGCTTCAGACTCCTCGAACGGATACGAAAGGAGCTGGAGATCCCGGTCTTCCTGATGAGTTACGCCAATCTGGTCGTCCGGATGGGGGTGGAAAAGTTCGTGCGCCGGGCGAAATCCGCCGGTGCCGCCGGGCTCATCGTCCCCGACCTGACACCGGGTTACGACGAAGGGCTCTACGAAGCCGGGCGCGGGATCGGCATCGAGGTGGTTCCAGTACTCACAACCGGCACCTCCGCTTCGAGGCTGGAGAGCATTCTTTCGGAGAGACCCCGCTATCTCTACTGCGCCCTCCGTTCAGGTATTACCGGCGCCTTGACCCGTCCCAGCGAAGAGGCCCTGTACTTCCTAGACGCGCTGGGCGGACGAGACATGGAACTGATGGCGGGATTCGGCATTCGGAAGAGCGAACAGGTCCGCGCGCTGCAAGGACATGCGGACATCGCCGTAGCCGGTTCGGTCTTTGTACGAGAGATTCACGACAGCAGCGGCGATGAGGGGAGCGAGTTGTTTCAAAAAATCAAATCAAAAGCCGGCGAGCTCAGCCTTCGCTATTAAGTGTTCTTAATTGCACAATTTTCTGCAAGATGATACATTTTTAGCGATTTTATCACAATTAATGGAGCTCGACATGAAAAAAACTTTTTTCAGAACAATTTTCGTTACGATCTTCATCCTCCTACTGCTCTCCTGCGCTCAGCGAGAAGAGACCGGGAGTCTCTCCATCGGACTGATGCCGGCGGTCGACTCGGCGCCGATACTGCTGGCCGAACGAGAAGGACTCTTTGCCGAGGAAGGGCTGGAGACGGAGATTACCATTTACACCAACGCCCAGAACCGCCAAAGCGCCCTGCAAGCGAATCGGATAGACGGAGCCATGACCGACCTGGTGGCCTTGGCCTCCAATGTGAACAGCGGCTTCGAGATCAAAGGGGTGATGATGACCGAGGGACTCTTCCCCGTCCTGCACAGCCCCGACCTGCCCGCCCCGGCGGAATCCGGCCGGGACAAACCGCGGGTGCGGATCGGCATGATGGAGCTGAGCGTCTCCAACTTTCTGGCCGATCGCCGTCTGGCCGACGGCTATGAGCTGCATAAGGTCTTCATCAATGAGATCCCGCTGCGCCTGGAGGCGGTGGCTTCGGGGCAGCTGGACCTGGGAGTGTTCCCCGAACCGCTGGCTTCGCTGGGCGAGATGCGGGGGCTGGAGAAAAAGATAGTTCGCGAAGACTACTGCCCGGACATCATGGTCTTCACCCACCCAGCTTTGGAGCAGAAAGCGGAGGCTATTTCTGCCTTCATCAAAGCCTACAACCGGGCGGCGGAGATGATCCTCGAGAATCCTGATCTGGCCAGAGAGGTATTGATCGAAAAAATCACCTCCCTGCCGCCGGAGATTCAGGACCGTATAGCCCTACCCGAGTACCCGCCGGCGCGGCTGCAGAGCGACGCGTATATTCGCCAAGTAGTACAGTGGACCGAAGAGACCCTGGGACAGGATTACTCCCTCACCATAGATGATCTGGTCAACCGGGAGTTCGTGGAGTAATGATCCGGCTGCGGGAGGTCTGGAAGAGCTATGGAGAGACGCCGGCGGTTCGGGGTCTGAGCTTCACCATAGAAGCCGAGCAGAGCTGCGCCGTCATCGGTCCCTCCGGCTGCGGAAAGACCACCCTCCTTCATCTCATCGCCGGACTTCTATCCCCCGATCGGGGGGAGCTGCTGTTCCACGGCCGTACCGCCGAGGGGCCTCGTCCGGGGACGGGGCTGGTCATGCAGGAGGATGCGCTACTGCCCTGGTACAGCGTCCGACGCAACATCGCCCTCGGCCTACAGGCTACCGGCTGTTCTCCTCCGGAGATCGAAAAACGGGTCCAGCTGAGTCTGAGGAAGATAGGCATGAGCGAAGAAGCCGACAGGTACCCGGCTCAGCTGTCGGGCGGACAGCGCCAACGGGTAGCCATCGCCCGGACCCTGATCACCGAACCGGAGCTCCTGCTGATGGACGAGCCCACCTCGGCCTTGGACGAAATGACCAAGGAGAAGCTCCAACATCTGATCCTCTCTCTCCATCTGAACGACCCCCGGGCCATGATCTTCGTCACCCACAGCATCGAGGAGGCGGTATTCCTGGGGCAAAGAATCCTGCTGATGAGCGAAGGCCGCATCGTACGCAGCTTCGACAACCCCCTATTCGGCGACACCGCAGCCCGAGACCGGGAGGGCTTTTACCAGCTGGTGCTGAAAATCCGCGCCGCCCTCGGAGAGCTGGATCATAGCGAAAGGAGTCTTGAGAAGTGAAAATCAGACCGAGTCCGCTCACGATAGTTAGTCCGATCTACCCTTTCGTGGTGATTCTGCTCCTATGGGAAGTGCTGCATATCCTGCTCGGAGCCCGGCTCATCCCCGCCCCCCTCACCGTACTGCTGGTACTGGGAAAGATGGCCGCCGGCGGAGAGTTGTGGCTCCATCTGGGAGTCAGCAGCCTGCGGATCGGCGTCGGTCTTCTCTCGGCGCTGCTGTTCAGCGTTCCCCTGGGTATCACCATCGGCGTTTCTACCCGGGCCGATCGGTTCCTCTCCCCGCTGCTCTACACCCTCTATCCCCTGCCCAAGATCGCCTTCCTGCCGATCTTCATGGTCCTCTTCGGTCTGGGGAACTCGTCAAAAATCATCCTCATCTGGACGGTCATAGTCTTTCAGATCACCATCGCAGCTCGGGACGGGATCAAGGAGATATCCCCGGCACAGATCAAGGCACTGCGGGTTCTGGGACTCTCGAAGCTGCAGTTCTTCTCCCACCTCTACCTACCCAGCTCCCTGCCTCGGATCTTTTCGGCCCTCCGGCTCAGTCTGGGTATCAGCATCTCGGTGCTCTTCTTCGCCGAAAACTACGCCACCACCTACGGCATCGGCCACCTGGTGATGAACAGCTGGATCATGGTCGATTATCCGCGGATGTTCGCCGGAATCCTCTCGGTCAGCCTGCTGGGCTTGCTGCTCTTTCGCCTGATAGACCGCCTCGAAGCCCGGCTCTGCCCCTGGGTCCGACTCTAAGGTCTTCGAAC
>DSBN01000362.1 GCA_011046055.1 Sediminispirochaeta sp.
GAGATAAAAACGGCCTTTCAACGGAGTATTTCCCAGCACCAGCTGGGAGAACAGGTTGAGATCGAGTTGACCGACTGCCAAGGACTCTGTACCCAGGGGCCGGTGGCCAGGATAGAACCGGATGGATGTATCTACCACCAGCTGAGAGTAGAGCGGATCCCGGAGATTGTGGAAGAGCACTTCGTCCACCGGCGACCGGTAGAGAAGTATCTCTACCGAGACGGCACTGGATCCGTCGAGGACGGTCAGGATATTCAAAAAATCAGCGACATTGGCTTTTATCAAAAACAGCGGCTTATCGTCCTGGCCAACCGTGGTTCGATAAACCCGAACTTGATCGACGAGTACATTGCCCGGGGCGGATATCGGGCCTTGGCCAAGGCCCTCACCCAGATGGACCCCGAAACGATCATCCAGGAGGTGACCGATGCCGGGCTCCGCGGACGCGGAGGCGCGGGTTTCCCGACGGGAGTCAAGTGGAACTTTGCCCGCAAGGCTCCGGGGGACGAGAAGTACGTGATCTGCAACGCCGACGAAGGGGACCCCGGCGCCTTTATGGACCGCTCGGTGGTCGAGTCGGACCCGCATACGGTTATCGAGGGGATGGCCATCGGCGGATACGCCATGGGCGCCTCCCGGGGGATCGTGTACATCCGTGACGAGTACCCCCTGGCCTTGAAGAGAATTCAGAAGGCCATCGACGACGCTCGGGAGTACGGGCTGATCGGTGAAGATATTTTCGGCTCCGGTTTTTCTTTCGATATCACGGTCAACCGCGGAGCCGGCGCCTTTGTCTGCGGCGAGGAGACCTCGCTGATTCGATCCTTGGAGGGCAAGCTTCCCGAGCCGCGGATGAGACCCCCCTATCCGGCCAACTCCGGGTACCTGGGCAAACCGACCAACATCAACAACGTGGAGACCTGGAGTAATATTCGCCACATAATAAACAATGGGTCCCAGTGGTTCGCCGCTATCGGGACCGAGAAGAGCAAGGGGACCAAGGTCTTCTCCCTGGTGGGCAAGCTCAACAACACCGGTCTGGTGGAGGTGCCCCTGGGTATCACCCTCCGGGAGATGGTATTCGACATTGGGGGAGGCGTACCCAACGGCAAGCGTTTCAAAGCCGCCCAGTGCGGCGGCCCCTCCGGGGGCTGTCTGCCCGAGTCGCTGCTGGATCTCTCCATCGACTACGAATCCTTGGCCGCGGCCGGCGCGATTGTCGGCTCCGGCGGTATGATTATCATGGATGAGGACAACTGCATGGTAGAGGTGGCTCGGTACTTTCTCTCCTTTACCCAACAGGAGTCCTGTGGAAAATGCCCTCCCTGCCGCGAGGGGACGCTGCATATGCTGAACATTTTAACCGACATCACTGAGGGCCGAGGCCGCGAAGGAGACATAGAGATCCTGGAAGAGATGGCCCAGCGGATCAAGGAGACCTCCTTCTGTGCCCTCGGGCAGACGGCTCCGAATCCGGTACTCACGACGATCAAGCATTTTCGCCACGAGTACGAGGCGCATATCAAGGAAAAACGCTGTCCCGCCAAGGAGTGTAAGGAGCTGATCACCTACCGAATCGACCCGGAGAAGTGTACAGGCTGTACCTTGTGCGCCAAAAACTGTCCAGTGGACGTCATCTCCGGCTCCCTCAAAGAGGTTCACGAGATCGACGAAGAGAAATGTATCAAGTGCGGCATGTGCTACAACGTATGTAATTTTGACGCGGTGAGGATACTGTCATGATAAACATGGAGATAAATGGAACGGAGTATCAATTCGAGAACGAGATGACCATTCTTGAGGCTGCCCGACAGCACGACATAAAAATACCGACCCTCTGTTACAACGAGTACTTGGAGCCTTACGGCGGGTGCCGGATCTGTCTGGTCGAGTTGGTGGGAAAGGCTCAGCTGATCCCCGCCTGCGCGTCGAAGATAGCCGAAGGCATGAAAATAGAGACCGACTCCGAGCGGGTCTGGAAATCACGAAAATTCGTCCTCGAGCTGCTGCTCGCCCGAACTCCAGATTCCGAGGAGATCAAGGCCCTGGCCGACGAGTTCGGAATTCCCCATCGAGAGGAGAGTCGTCTCGACCCGGTCGGCCAATACCTGCTGTACCGGGCACCGAAGAGGGAGTTCACCAACTGCGTACTTTGCAACCTCTGTGTTCGGGTCTGTCAGGAGATACCCCAACGTTCCGCGTTGTCGGTGGTCGGTCGCGGGGTAGGGAGAAAGGTTCAACCCCCCTTCGGTAAGGCGGCGGACGCCTGCATAGGCTGCCAGTCCTGCGCCTACGTCTGCCCCACCAATACCGTTACGGTCCGCGAGGTGGGCTAAAAGGCCGCGTCGTTGGGATCGGAAAGAGGTTTTTACGTGAGCGGGTAGCGACCTGGTTATTTGATCACCACTTGCCCACCGGGCAGCTGGAATCGACGTATTTGACCTTCAGCTTCAAAAAACAGCCGCACTTGAGGCACTGTTTGGTCACCGGGAAGAAGTGCTCGCACTCTTCACAGATCGCGTAGCGCGATGCGCGTTTTTCCCAGTCGACCATATGCACGTGCCCGGTGAGGTGGTCCCAAATCACATTGAAAATCGTGTAATGACCGGCATCCTCTTCGCAACCGCAACCCATAGCTGTACCACTGGCCTCCTGCAAAATATTATCAGTTCACTAAGTTATGCTACTAATCATGATAATTAATATAGAGCCGGAAAGCAAGTTTTTATTGAATCCGCCTATCGGAGATACTACATTTTAGATATATTCAACTTGTGGGGGGTGGTAGTGGTACGGAGAAATGCAGTCTTGGCTTTTAT
Organism: Sediminispirochaeta sp.; assembly: GCA_011046055.1. Classification (GTDB taxonomy): domain Bacteria; phylum Spirochaetota; class Spirochaetia; order DSM-16054; family Sediminispirochaetaceae; genus DSBN01. The sequence goes on from DSBN01000362.1 coordinate 2,820, forward strand.
TTATTTTATCCTCAGTATCGCGATTCTGAGCACGGAATATCGTCTCGGGGCGTTGGAAGTCCGTAGTTCTCTCTACTCCGGCTTCTACCACGGACAACTGGGTGAGTACGTGTATAATGGCGATGATCTGGCCAGCTATCTCGACTGGGAGCTCGAACCGCTCTACTTTGTGGGGGCGGAGTTCGACTTTGAGTTCGACACCGGCCTCTATGCTCGAGCGGATTTTTCCGCTGGCATCCCTGGAACAGTGGGCACAATCGAAGACTCCGACTGGGCCGATGAAGATGATCCCAGTATAAAAACTCATTTCTCCGCCCACGACAACGTATTGACCGGGGCACTTAGCTCGCGGCTGCAGCTCGGCTACCAACACTGGGTGTCGGAGAAGATCAGCCTCTCGGCGGCTCTGGGTCTGTCATTGATGTACTTTCACATGGACGCGGTGGACGGGTACCTGGAGTATCCTCCCGGGTCAGAAAAGGTCGACTCATACGGGGTAGGGATCAGCTACCGGCAGTTTTACCGGATCCCGCATATCGGGATAGGCCTGGCCACCGACCGGCGCCGATCTCTGGTTTTCTCCTCTGAGCTGCTTTTCAGCCCCTTCGCCGCCTGCGACGCGGTGGACAATCACCACAAAAAGGGGCTCGACTACTACGACTTTATGCGCAACGGGCTCTTTTTCGCCGTTGAGATGGGAATGGACCTGGAACTTGCCCCCCAACGGAGCTTCCGGGTCGACCTCTCGTATATAGTCGTCCCGGAGTACCGGGGGACGAGCTACTTCGTCTGTACCGATACGATATACGACAACGGTTGTTCCTACGAGGGATATGTATCTCCGACCTATACGGATGCAGCCGGTGCCTCGCTGACCCTGTTCGGGCTCTCGCTGGGCTATCGGATCGAGCTTCAATGATTTCTGGAAAAAGCGCCCCGCCGGCGCCCTAATAAAAAGCCCGCGAATGTGACCCGCGGGCACCGTCCGACTCAGGCTATGGTGATGCTTTTATCCAGAAACACGTCTTGGATGCCGTGCAAAAGTTCTACTCCTTCGTTCATCGGGCGCTGAAAGGCCTTGCGTCCGGATATCAGTCCCATTCCTCCGGCCCGTTTGTTGATCACCGCGGTGCGGACCGCCGCTTCCAGGTCGCCTTTGCCTTTGGAGGCGCCCCCGGAGTTGATCAGCCCGGCGCGCCCGGCGTAGTTGTTCAGCACCTGGTAGCGGGTACGGTCGATGGGGTGGTCGCCGGAGAGCTCGCGGTAGACCCGTTCGTCGGTTTTTCCGAACTTCAGGGCGGTGTAGCCGCCGTCGGTGGTCGGCTGCTTCTGCTTGATGATGTCCGCCTCGATGGTCACCCCCAGGTGGTTGGCCTGGCCGGTGAGGTCCGCGGCGGTGTGATAGTCATCTTCGTCGGTCTTGAAGGCCGAGTTGCGCAGATAGCACCAGAGTACCGTGACCAATCCCAGCTGGTGGGCGTAGCCGAAGGCCTCGCTGATCTCCTGGATCTGGCGGTTACTCTCCTCCGAGCCGAAGTAGATTGTTGCCCCTACCGCGACCGCGCCCATCTCGAAGGCCTGATCGATATTGGCGAAGAGTATTTGATCGTGCTTGTTGGGGTAGGTGAGCAGCTCGTTGTGGTTGATTTTGACGATAAAGGGAATCTTGTGGGCGTACTTGCGGGACACCGCACCGAGGACACCCAGAGTAGACGCAACCGCGTTGCAGCCCGCCTCGCAGGCCAGTTTCACGATGTTCTCCGGGTCGAAGTACAGCGGGTTGGGGGCGAAGGAGGCTCCGGCGCTGTGTTCGATCCCCTGGTCCACCGGGAGGATGGAGAGGTAGCCGGTCCCTCCAAGACGGCCATGGTCGAAGATACTCTGCATGTTGCGCAGGACCGCCGGGCTGCGATCCGAGTCCTTCCAGACCCGATCGACGAAATCCGGACCGGGCAGGTAGAGTTTGTCCGCCGAATACTTGGCCTTGTATGTGAGCAGGTCCTCGGCTTCGGTACCGAGAAGCGATTGGATGGATTTTTGCATTAGTCGCCTCCTAAAATTTTTTATTTCTATTTTAAGTATAAAACTTATCACCCCCGGAGGCAAAATATCTGAACCTAATTCCTCACGCGGTGAGAGAAAGAAGGGGATGCCTGCTTTTTTTTTCTCCTTGTATATCCCTCTTACTTTTTGGATAATACTAAGAAGATGTTGGTTCTCGACCTTGTTCAAAATGTAGCCCTGCTTCTCTCTCTGACCGTCGCCTACGACTTTTTTTTATCACGAAAAAACCTCTCTTCGCGGTACTCAGCGCCGCTGGCAGGGGTGATCTTCGGGGCGGTGACCGTGGTGGGTATGCTCACCCCGGTGAACTTCGCCCCGGGGATAATCTTTGACGGCAGGTCAATCGTGCTGACCGTCGGAGCTTACGTCGCGGGTCCCCTGGCGGGCTTCATAGCCGCGCTGGTCGCCGTCTCCTTCCGCCTCTACCTGGGCGGTACGGGTACTCTGACGGGTCTTGTGGTCATTGCCGAATCGACGCTTCTGGGATCGCTTGTCTTTTTCTGGAGGAAAAAAAGCAGCCGATGGGAGGGGACCACTCGGATATGGCTGCTGGGCCTGGTGGTGCACGTAATTATGCTCGCCGCGCAGCTTCTTTTCCTGCCCGGGAGAGCCGGTACGGCGGTGCTGCGGGATATGGGGCTGACGGTCTTGATTTTTTACCCGCTGGCTTTTCTGCTGATCATCAGAATCTTTCTGGCGAATCGAGAAAGGTTCACGACCCAGCTATCCCTGGAGGAGAGCGAAAGCCGCTACCGAGGGCTCTTCGAGAACACCTAAGCGCCGATGCTGCTCATTCGACCGGAGGACGGGCGGATACTCGACGCCAACACCGCGGCGGTGGAGTTCTACGGCTGGAGCAGGGACGAACTCCGTCGTATGGCCATCTCCGATATCAACACCCTATCTGAACAGGAGCTGCGTCAGGAGATAGAGAACGCCCGGTATTACAAAAAAAGCTACTTCGAGTTTCAACATCGTCGCCGGGACGCTTCGGTCCGCGAGGTGGCGGTCTTCAGCGGCAAGGTGCTGCTGAATGGGCGGGAGACCCTCTACACTATAGTTCGGGATATTAGCGACCAGTTGGAGATGGAAAAACGGTTCTACCTGATCTCCCAATCCATGGAGAACGCCGCCATCGGTGTCTTCCAGATCGCCGAGGAGGACGGCCGGGTGATCTACGCCAACAAAATGGCCGCCAAAAAAATGGGCTACACCGTGGAGGAGCTGGTGGGAATGCGGGTTTTCGACTTTGATCCCAGCTTTGATATGGAGAATTGGACACGGCACCGACAAGAGGTACGCAGATCCGGCGGGAGAACCATCGAATCCGTTCATCGTCGCAAGGACGGCAGCGAGTTTCCCGTGGAAGTGACGGTGACCAACATCCATTACAAGGGGCAAAACTACACTTTTTTCTTCGTTATCGATATCACCGCCCGTAAGAAAGCTCAAGCTGAATTGCTGGAATCTCTGGAGCAGAAGGAAATGCTGCTCCGAGAGGTCCACCACCGGGTGAAAAACAACCTCTCGGTGATCAACGGATTGATCCACCTGCAGTTAGACCAAATCCCCGATGACCGGAGGCTTCGGGGAGCCCTCCTCAAGACCAGGGACCGAATCATGGTCATGGCCATGATTCACAATATGCTCTACCACGATCAGTACCTCTCGCGGGTTAGGTTCGACAACTTCGTGCAGGCGCTGGCCTCCCGTCTCCAGGCCGCCAGCGAGAATGCGGAGTCGATAACTTTGAGCATGGACACGGATCCGGTGTTCATGGATGTGATCCAGGCGGTGCCTCTGGGTTTGATCGTCAACGAACTACTCAGCAACTCCCTGACCCACGCCTTTTCTCGGGAAGAGGGCGGCACCCTGGGGCTGAAACTCAAACAAGACGGGGAAAAAAGCTGCGTTCTGACCGTGTGGGACAACGGGCGGGGACTCTCTGAAGATTTTGACCTGAAGCGCCACTCGGGCCTGGGTTTGGAGCTGGTCAGAATTTTGGCTCAACAGCTGGGTTCAAAGATCCTCTTCCACGGCGGCAATGGTCCCTCGGTGAGTTTGACTGTAGAACCGTGAAGCCGGCCCGTACCGCCGCTAACTTACTGCCTGGCGAAGGTCCCGTCGTTTCTTCGCAGCCAAAGCCCGGCGCTGGTGGCCAGGTAGAACTCGTTGGTGGACCCATCGACCTGGTAGATATCGAAAATCGTCGCCCTCGCCAGTTCGGGGTAGGAGCTCGAGAAGTTGCCGACCGTGGTGGTCTCGGAGGGAGGAACAACGCTCGAATCTCCAAGCTTCATCTCGTAGTAGCCCTCGTCGGTGCCGATGAGTAGGTATTTCGTGCCGTCGAGGTTCACCACCTCCAGAGCTCCCTTTACCGGAACCTCGGGGAAGCTGGTCGCCGGCTCCTCCCACGTCCACGAATCGTTGTCGAGGCTGCCGACGTAGAGCTCGCCGCCGCCGGTGCTCAGATAGAAGTCGGTCCCGTCGGTGGCCAGGCCGCGGAAGTCTCCGTTAATATCCGGCGCGGCCTGTTCGGACAGAGCAGCACCGAAGACGGTACCCAGCAGCTTGTCGGTCAGGGCGACGAATCCGTGGGCGCCGTCCCACGCGGCGTCTCGGAGGGACTGTCCTTCGTAGGTATCGGCGTCGATTTCGCTGTCCTTGAAATCTTCGGTGGCCACCGTACCGATGGAGGTGGAGATGCTCGCGATCCCGCCGGATCCCACCTTGAGCACGAAGGCCCCGTTGGCCTCCCGCAGGAGGACGTTGTCCCCGTATTTTTTGACCTCGTTCCAGGCGGAGCCTTCGTAGCTGAGAATCTGCGCCGAATCGCTGGTGGCGAAGAGATCCGTACCGTCGGTGACGATGCTGGTGAAAAGGTAGCCGCCGCTGACGTCATCCCAGTCGTCGCCGCTCTGGACGAATACCTTTTGCCCCGACAGGACGTAAATATCACCGCCGACATCCAGGACCTGGTGTACCACTCGCTCCGAGAGGGTCGACTTGTTCTGGGGCACTTCGCTGCCGATCTGGTAGAAGATTCCCACCCCGTCCTTGTTGCAGCCGGCGAGCAGGATGAGCGGAATGAGAGAGAACAGGAGAGTTGTGAAAGCGCTGTATTTTTTTTGCCTAAGCATGTTCGTATCGTCCTTATGAGAAGTGGTATCGGGCCGAAAAACTCAGCTCCAGCATATTGCCGAAGCTGGTGGCGTTGGATTTGTCACCGAAGTAGATCTCCGGTACCCAGTAGTACTCCAGCGAGAGACCCAGCCCCCATTCGGCGTTGATGTTGTAGTAGCCGCTGATCCCGGGAATGGCGATAGGACCGAAGTAGACCTCCTCGTAGGCCCGGTTTATCACCACCCCTCCCTGCAGCGAGACGGGAAACTCGAAGGAGCCCGAGCGAAACAGGTACTCCGCCCACATGGTGATGGGGATCAGACTGTGCAGTTCCCCGTTGGGGGTGAAGGAGAAGGTGCCCGAGAGTTTTGCCCCCAGGGCGAAGCGCGGGGTGAGGTAGCTGCCCCAGCTCAAGGAGCCGGTGCCCCCGAGACTGAGGTGTTCCCATCCCGGCTCGATGGAGTTCAGTTCATCACCGCCCTCGAGTCCCGGATACTGGAAAAAAAGAGGGATGAAAAAGCCGGCGTTGATACTGAATGTCTGACTGCCCAGGCTGTAAGGTTCGAGGAACGACTCGTCCTCGGGAGTGGTCAGAGGAGGCTCCGCCTCGATGGGCTGCTCCTGCTGGCGGTCCCCTTCATTCTCCTCCTCGCTCTGAGAAAAGAGCGATGGGGTGACGCCGACGATAAGTAGAAAAATCAGGGATGCTGCTAAAAATTTGTATCTTTGCATAAAGTCTCGGTTCCCTCTTGTATATGAAATACTGTGGTATGAATACTATCACTAAAAAAACGTTTTATCAACAAGTGGGAAAGAACGGCCTTGGCTAAAACACCTGTATTCGTCTATGATAGTGGGCAGACACAAGCAAAAAAGGAGAATGTATATGTCGGCACAAATTATTGATGGAAAAGAGCTGGCGAAGACCATGCGCGAAGAGATCGCCGAAGAGGTGAAAAAACTCGCCGACCAAGGCGTGGTACCCGGCTTGGGAGTTGTGCTGGTGGGAGAGGATCCGGCCAGCAAGTCCTACGTGACCGCCAAAGAGAAGGCCTGCGAAAAGGCGGGGATCTATTCGGACGACAACCGTCTGCCCGCGGACGCTTCGGAGGAGGAACTCCTGGCCCTGGTGGATCGGATGAACGAGGATCCCAAGATCCACGGCATTCTCGTCCAGCTCCCGCTGCCCAAACACATCGATGAGGAGAAAGTCTTGCTGCGAATAAAGCCCGAGAAGGACGTCGACGGCTTTCATCCCTTCAACGTCGGTCGGATGATGCTCGGTCAGAAGGCCTTCCTGCCCTGCACCCCTCACGGAGTGATCCAGATGCTGCTGCGATCCGGCGTCCAGACCAAGGGCGCCCACGCGGTGATAGTAGGACGGAGCAATATTGTGGGAAAACCCCTGGCCAATCTGCTGCTGCAGAAGGCCGAAGGCCGAAACTGCACCGTCACCGTGTGCCATTCGGCCACCAAGGATATGGGAGAATTGACCCGCCAGGCGGATATCTTGATCGCCGCCGCCGGCAAGCCCGAGATGATCACCGCCGATATGGTCAAAGACGGCGCCGTGGTGATCGACGTCGGTGTCAACCGAGTCGAAGACTCGAGTAAGAAGAAGGGCTATCGTCTAGTCGGTGATGTAGACTTCGAGGCGATCAAGGAGAAGGCGTCGCTGATCACCCCGGTACCCGGAGGAGTAGGTCCGATGACCATCACCATGCTGCTCTACAACACCCTCGAATCGGCGAAGAATCATATGAACGGCAGCTCAAAGTAATGGAGAGCCGTTTGCGGTTTTCGAGTCTCACGGACAGGCCACGGGCCTGTCCAATTTTTTGCACTTGTGGTAGGATAGCGTGAATTTTTGGGGAGGGCATAGGTATGGC
>DSBN01000269.1 GCA_011046055.1 Sediminispirochaeta sp.
ATATTAGAATTCAAACATAAAAAGGGAGATATATATGGCAGACTTGCACACGTCATACCTGGGTATGACTCTTCCTAATCCGATTTTGGCCGGCAGCTCCGGGCTCACCGGCAATCTCACCTCCTTAAAACATCTCGAGGAACACGGTATCGGCGGCGTCGTTCTGAAGTCGCTTTTCGAAGAACAGATTCTGCAGCAGATTCGTCGTGAAACCGACAAAGGCGGGGTGATCTACGGCTACGAGCAAATTGACGAGTACTTATCCTATTTTGAACGCAAGCATGAGATAGGCAAATACATGGAACTGATCACCCAGGCCAAAAATGAGCTCACTGTACCGGTGATCGCCAGCATCAACTGCGTTTCTGCCGCCGAGTGGCAGCAGATCGCCGCGCAAATCGCCGAAGCAGGTGCAGACGCCCTGCAGCTGAATATGTTTATTCCTCCTTTTCTGCCCGATGTCGAGAGTTCGGATATAGAGAATGAGTATTTTGAAATCATCAAAAAGGTGAAATCGGTAGTTTCTATCCCCGTTACCGCCAAAATCGGTCCCTATTTCACCAGTATTTTGAGCTTCAGTAAAAAGCTGCTGGCCGCCGGCGCCGACGGCTTGGTGCTCTTCAACCGGTATTACTCCACTGATTTTGATATTGAAACCCTGAGCACCAAGGTCGGCGACTATTTCAGTCAAGCGGGGGAGTACTCCCTGCCCCTGCGCTGGACCGCTTTGCTGCACGACCAGTTCTCAGCCCCGATTACCGCAGCCACTGGCATCCATGACGGCGATACTGCGATCAAAATGCTTTTGGCCGGCGCCAGTGCTATCGAAGTAGTTTCAGCGCTCTACAGCTACTCTTTGGAACGGATCGCGGAGATGAAGAGCCGTCTTGCGAATTGGATGGAGCAGAAGGGCTACGAAACCATAGATAACTTTAGGGGCCTAATGAGCCAGCAAAGATCCGCCGTGCCTGCAGAGTTCCAACGTGTTCAATATATGAAAAGCTACGGTGACCTGAAAGGATAAGCCTCGAAGAAGGAGAATGACATGCGTCAAATCAAAGGTATCATACTGCTGACGATAGTTCTGACAGCGGTCTGGCTCTTACTGACCGGATCGTTTGCAGCCGAAGAGCTCATCGTTGGAGGTTTTGTATTGGCACTATCGCTGATACTGTTTCGGCGTTACTATGAGCTATTCGGGGGGCTGCGATTCAGCCTCAAAGCCTTGGCCCTTTTACCAGCGTACCTGATTCTGTTTGTATGGGAGCTCATCAAATCGAATATCGATGTAGCATCCCGCGTTTTGAGACCCTCACTGCCGATAAATCCGGGAATAGTAAAGGTCAAAACCGATCTGAAATCGGACGTCGGCAAACTCGTTTTGGCCAATTCCATCACCCTGACCCCGGGAACCCTCACCATCGACGTGGACGATGATTTTTTGTATATCCACTGGATCGATGTGAAAGACAGCAGTCCGGAGGCCGCGCAGACACGGATCAGTAGAAGATTCGAAGGCCTATTAAAGGAGATTGTGGAATGATTTATATATCACTTGTTTTTCTTTCTCTGGCGATACTTTTTTCTCTGATCAGGCTACTGAAAGGACCAACCAGTTTCGACCGTCTACTGGCCTCCGATACTCTGGCGATTATCACCTCCGGCCTCATCGTACTGGTCGCCTACCTGCTGGAGCGGGTCATTTATATGGACGTCTCCCTGGTCTATGCCCTCCTGGGTTTTGTGGGTGTGGTAGTAGTAGCCAGGTTTTTGGGAGGTGATGCGTAATGGAGTTGCTCGGACATATTTTAATCCTAATCGGATCGATCTTCTCGCTTCTGGGAGCCTTCGGAATTCTCCGAATGCCCGACATCTATAACCGTCTGCAAGCCGGAACCAAGGCTACCACCCTGGGAGCGCTCTCTCTGATTCTTGGGGTCGGTCTCGCAAACCCCGCCTTTCTCGGCAAAAGCATTCTGCTGATCCTCTTTATCGTGCTCACCAATCCGATCAGCAGTAGTACTATCGCCCGATCCGGACGTCGCGCCGATATCCCCATGTTGAAAAACGCCGTGGTGGACGCCTACGCCGAAAAGGTCGGAAAGACTCAGGCTGCAGCTGACAAGAAACGATCGAATAGAGCAGACGCGGACGACCCGCAGACTGCAGTGAAGGAGGCAAATGTATGAGCTATGTGGTGCTTTTCTTAATGGGGGTTCTCCTCGTCGCGGCGGCTTCGATTCTGTTTCTCAAAACCCCAATCCAAGCTGTCATCGTGATGTCGGTAGTCAGTCTTATGGCTTCCATACTGTTTTTGTTCATCGCCGCGCCGGATGTGGCGATCACCGAAGCGGCCATCGGTTCGGCTATGACCACTATCATTTTTGTCATAGCCATTGAGAAAACTACCGGAAGCAGCTTCAACGAAAAAGGGGAAGGTGATGCGTAAAGTAGTGACTGGACTGCTCTTGGCGGGATTTCTCTTTTATGTCGGATCTCTATTGGCGGGAATATTCCTCGTCGATGCACCGGAACAGCCCCGGATAGTGGGAAGCACCATCCTGGCCGGGGCCGAGGATGAAGCCGGTGCGGCCAACACGGTAACTTCCGTGGTGGTTCTCTACCGTGGATTCGATACATTGGGTGAGGTGACGGTGCTGTTTTTGGCGGCATCCGGTATAGCACTGCTTTTCGGACATGCCGGAAAGGCAAAAATAAAAAAAGGAAACGCCGGGCCGGGTTTTATCCTGCGCACCGGCGGACGACTGCTCTATCCCTTTTTCTTTCTGTTCGGGCTGTATGTAATAATCCACGGGCATCTTTCTCCGGGAGGAGGGTTTCCGGGGGGAGTGATCGTGGCTACCGGTTTTTTTGTGGCTCTGCTGACCGGAGACCGGGTGAATATCCCGGAGGGCTGGTTCGCCTTGTGTGAAAGCTTGGCCGGAGTCGGTTTTATCGGGCTCGGGCTGGTGGGTCTTTTCGGCGAGGCTGGTTCATTCCTCGCACAGGTCTTTCCGCTCGGTGATTTCGGTAGTCTCGTGAGTGCCGGAATTATTCCCTTTATTTATGCGGTGATCGGTGTGAAAGTCGCCGCCGAACTATCAGGTGCCGTAGGTCGGTTTTATACTTCGGACGAAGGGGAAACTCTATGATGATACCTTTATCTATACACACAATATTGAATATCGGTTCCTTTGGGTTGCTTGTGATCGGATTGGCGATCATTTTCACCAAACGCAACCTGATCACGATGGTAATAGGTCTAAATGTGGCCGATGTCGGCGCAAATATCCTGTTGGTGAATGCGGGCTTTGTGAAGGACGGCACCGCTCCGATTTTTACCACCGCCGTGGGGAGTGCGCAGGCCATGTCGGATCCCGTTCCGCAGGCGCTTGTACTGACCTCGATAGTCATCGGTTTCGGTATCACCGCTTTGGCGCTTGCCCTAATCGTAAAATTATACCGTAGGCGCACGACTCTCGATGTTTCTAAAATTAGGGGGCTCAAATGGTAAATCCCATTATGCTTATACTGATCCCGCTGCTGACGGTTTTTCTCATCAATCTTGTCAATATCAAATGGCCCAAGTTTTCAGCGGGGCTCTCCTTTTTGGCAATCGCCTTGACCACCGGCATGGCCTTCACTCTCCTGCCGGAGGTAATGCAGGCACCCATTGAGGTGGTGATAGCTGGAACCAAAGCACCGATCGGCATCAACCTGCTTATAGGCCCACTCGGTCTCATGTTGAGCTTGATCATCCTTGTGACCAGTCTTTTGGTTTCGATGTATAGTTTTTCTTATATCAGCGACGAGCGGAAGGGAATGTACTCGGGCCTCTTCCTGCTGCTGATTGTCGGATCTCTCGGAATGGTCATGACCGGCGATATTTTCAACCTTTTTGTTTTTTTCGAAATACTCTGTATCTCTTCCTATATTTTGGTGGCCTATCAGAGAAACGAACACTCCCTGGAAGCATCCATCAAATACTTGCTCCTCGGCTCGATCGGCTCGCTCTTTCTGCTGATTTCAATCGCGATTCTCTACCGTGGACTTGGGACTCTGAATATCGCCGATATCGCGGCCCGCGTCGGTGAGCTGCCACCCTCAACCCGGATCGCGGCGGCGGCCTTTTTTACCATCGGTATCGGAGTTGAAGCGGCTATTTTCCCGCTCAACAGCTGGCTGCCGGATGCCCACTCTTCGGCCCCCTCGTCCATCAGCGCGATGCTCTCCGGCTTCGTGATCGAGGTGGCTTTGGTGGTGTTGATTAAAATAGTTTTCAGCCTCTTCGCCTTTGCGGCCCTCTTTTGGCTGCTGGCGGTGGTCGGGGTAGTGAGCCTCCTGATCGGTGAGTTCGCCGCGTATCGACAGGAGAACATCAAAAGAATGCTGGCCTATTCGAGTATCGGTCAGGTGGGACTCATTCTCTTCGCCCTGTCCCTCGGTACGGAAGCCGCTACGCGGGCGGCCTTCCTTCAGATTATCAACCATGCCGCCGCCAAGTCGGCGCTCTTTCTAGTCTCCGGCTACATGATCATCCGGACCGGCTCCTACCAGATTGCCGACTATCGTGGGATTGCCCGGAGGATGCCGGTGAGCGGCTTCGTCTTTTTTCTGGCAGTACTGTCGCTTGTGGGCGTCCCGCCCCTGTTCGGCTTCTTCAGCAAATTCAGCATCGTAATGGCCGCAGTGAGCAGCGGTTCCACCGGCGCGACAGTCTTGACCGGTCTTGTGCTTTTGGGGACGGTCGTGGAGGCAGCTTATTTCATCAGAGTCCTGCAGCATTTCTACCAGCGTGAGCCTGCGAAAGCGGTGACCGCCGCAAGGTCTGAGAGAGGCGCCGGCGCCGAAAGCAGTATAGAGGCACCGATAGCAGCCATGCTGCCGGTACTCGCCTTTGCGCTATTTTTGACCGGCGGGGTGCTGCTGTTGGGCAGCATTACCGGTTTAGCCGATGCCGCCGTGCAGGATTTATTTGCACGGCTTGTCAGTGTTCTGGCATAAGGAGGATACATGCTTACCGAACCTGTAGCATTGATGCTCTTGCTGAGTGTGGCAGGAGTGGTTTTGAACATCATATTGTACCGACTGCAGTCATTGCAGATGATTGTAAGTTTTCTGGTCTTCGCGGCCATGCTGGCGCTTAATTTGCAGTTGTACGGGACGATCGGGGAGACGCTGGTTCTACCGGTGGTGGTTTTCGGGCAGGCGATGAGTTTTGCGGTGAGTCCTTTGGCTTTTTACTTCACTCTGATGATCACCTCGATCACCCTGCTGACGGTGATCTTCTCTCTTGAGTCCTTGAGGGGAAAAGCCTGCACCCAAGCTTACTACCTGTGGCTGTTTCTCAAAACCTTTGGGATGCTGGGAGTGGTCTTTGCCGCGGACCTTCTCACCTTTTTCCTGCTGTGGGAACTGATGACTTGGGGAACCTTCTTTCTCATGCAGCAGACCGGCGGGGAGAGTTTCTCCCCTGCCAAGAAATACGTGGTATATGCGGTTTCATCATCGATGCTGCTTTTCCTGGGTATAGCCCTGATCCACGCGTGGACCGGCAGTTTCTCCTTCCGTGAAGTGGCGGCGGCTTTTCCCCACATGCCCGAGGGGATGATGCTTTTGGTTGTTTTACTGATGACGGTAGGTTTTGCGGTCGAGTCGGCTATGTTTCCTTTGCACGCATGGTTGCCGGAATCTTACGCCTCCACCTTCACCTCCCTGACCAGTTATCTTTCCGGTATTTCGACGCGTATGGGGATCTATGGATTGATCTTGCTGTTATTTGGGTTTGTCGGGCACGAGCTGGCCGACCGTTTCCAGCTGATCGGCGTGATAAATCTTCGCTACATTGTCAGTATATTCGGAGCCCTGACTATCATTATCCCCACCTTTACAGCTCTATTTCAGCACGACGCCAAGAGGCTCGTCACCTGGCACGGGATTGGACAGGGCGGCTACATGATATTGGGTATCTTTTCAGCCAACGCTCTTGGTATCGCCGGAGGAATCTTTCACATTTTCAACTATATGACTTATGTAACTCTGATCCTCTTCAGTATCGCAGCGGTTGAATACCGAACCGGAACTAGCAACCTCAACAAGCTGGGTGGTTTGATCAAACGACAACCGGTTGCCTTTCTGGGACTTTTATTCGGAATCATCGGTCTTGCTGGTATTCCACCTATGAACGGATTTGTATCTAAATGGTTCATCTACAAGGCGCTTATCACGGAAGGCTACCCTTTCTTGGCTATCAGCGCCATTATAGGTACCCTGGGGACCATCCTTTCGGTCTACAAACTGATTCACAATATCTTTCTCGGGCAGCTGCAACCCGAATACAACGAAATCAAGGAAGTACCCTTCCTGATGCAACTTCCCATCTGGGTGCTGATGCTGGCGGTGTTCGCCACGGGAGTCTTCCCTGGACCGATCTTGTCTTTGATTGCCGAGATACAGAGCTCTTTCGGTCTTGCTCCGGTGCCCTATACCATGACCGGTGTCGATCCGGCGGCGGGTACCCTCGACATGCTTGTGATCACTACGGTGTTCATAGGCGGCCTGCTGCTGGCGTGGATCGTCTTTCTCCTCGGACATAAACGACGGCATGTGTCGCAATATCAGAACTATGCTGCCGGTCATTTTCTGGATGAGTCCATCCCATACAATTTCAACTATAACTTCTACACGGGATTCGAACACATCTTCAACCCGATGAAGAAAAAAGTCATCGCCCGCACCGAAGTCGCCGTCAGCAGCCTGGTCGAAGCAGCCGGTGACTACCTTCGGCGGATCTATACGGGTAATTTGGCAACCTACGCCATGTACATCATGGCGGCCCTGGTTGTGACAAGCCTCTTTTTGAAGGAGCTGATATGAGTACGGTTCTCTGGATAATCTTTTACCCGATCATTGCCTTTGCGATCGGGGTAATCTTGCTCGGTTATGGGCGCAAATTCAACGCCCGGGTACAGCGACGTTATGGACCTCCGATACAGCAGGTCTTCTACGATATCCTCAAACTGATGTCGAAACGGACCAATATCTCCCACGGATGGATGCACGATACTGCTCTGGTAATGCTCCTGGGCGGGACCCTTCTGACTCTCTACTTCATTCCGGTACCGGGTTTCGACTTCTTCTCCGGCTACGGGGACTTTCTGGTAGTGATGTACATCCTGCTGATACCCTCCCTCGGGATGGCCTTGGGAGTAGGAGAAACCGCCAACCCCAACGGAAGTATCGGTATTTCCCGAGCCTTGCAGATGCTCGCGGGGTACGATATCCCCTTTGCCCTCACCTTTATCGGTATGGCTATCCTCGCCGGTACCACCAACTTTTCCGAAATAATTGCGCTGCAGCAGGCTGAGGGGATCTTCGGCTGGGGGCTGATGACCAACCCCTTTCTCGGAGTGGCAGCACTGATCGCCCTCCACGGCATGATGGGAGAAAAACCCTTTGAGGTGATGGTGGCCCCCCACGAAATCGCCACCGGACCGATGACCGAAATGGGCGGCAAATACCTCGGCATGATGATGATCCAGCATGCCCTCAATGTTGTCATCGAGCTGACCATATACATCAACCTTTTTCTAGGCGGCGCCGCAAACTGGGCGAGCTATCTGGTGAAACTCTTTGTCCTGATGACATTAATTTTGAGCGTGAACGCCCTGTTCGGCCGTTTTCGGGTGGACGATGCTGTTCGCTTTATGTGGAAAGTACCTCTTGTCCTGGCGGTAATCGGGGTACTCATTATCATTCTCTAATAAAGGAGCCGGAGATGAGTGAAAAACTGACCCAGCGTAAGGCCTGGGATATAGTCTTGGATAAATTGACCAAACGGTCTCTCTGGATGCTGCACTACTGTACCGGCTGCGGGGCGATCGAACTGCCCCCGACGATGACCTCCCGCTATGATATGGAGAGATTCGGAATTTCGGCCATGGTGACCCCCAGACAGGCGGATATCCTGCTGATTACAGGGTACCTCTCGGTAAAAACTCTGCAGCGTGTCATTCTCACCTACGAGCAGATGCAGGCCCCAAAATATGTGATCGGGTTCGGTTCCTGTACCATCAACGGCGGCATGTATTGGAACTCCTACGCAACCATCAAGAGTCTCGACCAGTATCTGCCGGTGGAGCTCTACATTGCGGGCTGTATGCCCCGACCCGAGGCGATTATCAGTTCGTTCACCGAGCTCATCGACCGCATCGGTCGCGGCGAAGCCAATTCCTGGCAGGACTACTACGACAACTACGATTTCTACAAGAAGAACCAGGAGCATGTTTTTGGAGAGATCAACACCTACGTCGATATCAAAGACGACAAGGTCAAATTCGGAATATAGGGGGCTGAAATGATAAATGAAGTTGAATTAATGCAACAGTTCCAGAAGGAGTTCCCCGAATCTCAGGCCCGTATCAAACGAGAGCGCAGGATTGAGGTCCTGCTGCCCGCAGGCCGTTTGTATGAGTTTGCGGTACGGATACAGAAAAAATTGAATTTCCAACACCTCTCGGCTATTAGCTGCGTGGACTGGATAGATGACGGTGAGTATGAACTGGTCTACCACTTTTGGAGCTACGAGCTGAACGTTCTGGTGGATGCAAAAATCCGCATCGACCGGGAAAACCCTCATTTCGAGACCATTACCGACCTGTGGCAGCCGGCCAAATTCTTCGAGAGGGATATCCACGAAATGTTCGGAGTGGTCTTTGAAGGCAATGAGGACCTCGAACGCTACATCCTGACGGAGTGGAAGGGACCGCCCCCCATGCGGAAGGATTTCGTGTCCCGTGACTTTGCACACAGGTTCTACCATTACAAAGACTACGAACCCCAGTGGCTCACGGAGATGCAACAGCACAGCAGCGGAGGCCAAGATGAGTAATATGGAATTAGTGAACACCGAACACCACGAGGATGGTGAGCGCAGGCAATACAACCTTTTCATCGGACCGAACCACCCCGGAGTCGAAGGAAACTTCGCCGTCAAATTGTGGGTAGAAGGCGATACCGTAGTAAAGGCAAAAACTGAAGCGGGCTACCTTCATCGCGGTTTTGAAAAACTGATGGAAGAGCGGCTTTTTATACAGAACATCGCCATCGTCTGTCGGATCTGCGTGCCTGACCCTGATCCAAACGAAGCGAACTATGCCCGGGCGGTGGAGGAGATCAGCGGTATTGAGGTGCCGGAACGGGCCAAATGGATCCGCACCTTGGTGCTCGAACTTTCGCGCATCGCCTCGCACCTCTTTACCTTCGGCGGGCACGGCGGAACCATCGGCCTCTACACCATGCCGAACTGGACCACCGCGGACAGAGACCGAATACTGGATCTTTTTGAAGAGCTCACCGGAGGTCGGGTCTATCATATTTTCCAGATGCCGGGGGGGGTACGACGGGATTTTCCTGCCGGCTTCAAGACCCGGGTCCGCGAAGTGATGGACTACATCGAAAGTCGCTTGCCGGACTACGATGACCTCTTTTTTCACAATCCGATTCTCATCAAACGGGCTCGGGGTCAGGGAATCCTGCCCCGCGAACAGGCGCTGCCCTGGGGTGCCACCGGACCAAATATCCGAGCCACCGGACTCCCGATAGACGTCCGCAAAGACGACCCCTATGAGATCTATTCGAAACTCGAGTTCGATATACCCACCAGGACCGAAGGTGACGCCTATGCCCGCCTGATGGTACGACGAAAAGAGGTAGAAGAGAGCATTCGTATTGTTCGACAGATCTTAGACCGCATCCCGGAAGGCAAAGTGTGGAACAAGC
>DSBN01000194.1 GCA_011046055.1 Sediminispirochaeta sp.
CATACAGGATACAATAATTCTCAGGCCGGTTTTCGGGGAACCAATCCCCTGAGCCAGATGCCATAACTAATATCGGAACGCGGAGAGAGGAGAGAATATGGGTGACACGATGAGACCGATTCCTTTCAAGGAAATGTTCAAAAGAATTTTTTGGGAGTACAGCGCGAAGAGGACGATCTTTGGGATCCCGGAAATTCATTTTTTTAAAAAACAGAATAAAAAACGGGTACACGTATTCAACGATTGGTGCGACACCCCGATGGGGCCGGCGGCCGGACCCCACACGCAGATGACGCAGAACATCGTCGCCGCCTATCTGACCGGCGGCAGGTTTATGGAACTCAAAACCGTCCAAAGGCTGGACAGTCTTGAGATCGATAAACCCTGTATCGACGCCCGCGACGAGGGCTACAACACCGAATGGTCCACCGAGTACAGTCTGGAGAAGGCCTTCGACGACTACGTGAAGGCCTGGTTCATTCTCCACGTACTGGAAGCCCTGTTCGAGACCCGTGTGGATCCGACGGAGCGTTCCTTCCTGTTCAACATGAGCGTGGGCTACGATCTGGAGGGGATCAAGACCGAGAAGATGGACTACTTCATCAAAAGCATGATCGACGCCTCGGATCATCCAAAGTTCAAACAGTACCGCGCCGAACTGAAGGAGCTGATCCGGCAGGAGGGAGCCTCGTGGGGCAATGGTCTGGGTGAGAAGTTCCACGCTCTGGGCGATGATTTCGTCGACCGAATCTCCCCCCGTATCTCGCCGTCGGTGACTCTGTCGACCATGCACGGCTGTCCGCCGGATGAGCAAGAGGCGATCTGTAGCTATCTGCTCAGCGAAAAAAAGATAGACACCTATCTCAAGCTCAACCCAACCCTGCTGGGCTACGACCGGGTTCGGGAGATACTCGATGGCCTCGGCTACAGCTACCTCCACCTCAGCCGGGAGGCCTTCGGGCACGACCTGAAGTACGCCGACGCGGTGCCGATGCTCGAACGTCTGCGTGAGCTGGCCTCCCAGGAGGGCTTGACCTTCGGCGTGAAGCTCTCCAACACCCTCGGTTCGATCAACGACCAGGGGCAGCTGCCGGGCGACGATATGTATATGTCCGGTCGGGCCCTGTATCCCTTGACTATCAACTTGGCAGCCCAACTCTCGGAACACTTCGACGGAGAGCTGCCCATCTCCTACGCCGGCGGAGCCAGTGCGATGAACGTCGAAGCTCTCTTCGCCGCGGGAATAAGGCCGATTACCGTGGCCACCGATCTGCTGAAGCCCGGCGGATACATGAGACTCAAAGAGATGAGCCTGAAGACCGAAGTCGCTCCGGGATGGAAGGCGCAAAAGGTGGATGTGAAGGCGGTACGGGCCCTGGCCCGACAGGCTCTGGAGGCCAATTTTACCAAAAAAAGCTATCGCGGCAGCGACAAAATATTCGTCGACCGACCGCTTCCGATCTTCGACTGTTATATCGCTCCCTGTACCGTGGCTTGCCCGATCGGACAGGACGTCCCCGAATATATTCGACTGGCCGGGCAGGGACGCTACGACGAGGCGCTGGACGTTATTTACGAGCGCAACGCCCTGCCGAATATCACCGGCTACATCTGCGACCACCAGTGTCAGTACAACTGCACCCGACTCGACTACGAGGGAGCGGTGCAGATACGGGAGATGAAGCGGATCGCCGCGGAGAACGGCTGGGACCGCTATATTGCCACTCACGGTCCGAGCGAGAAAAAGCGTGAGGGCCGGGTTGCGGTGATCGGTGCCGGGCCGGCGGGACTTTCGGCGGCCTATTTCTTGGCCCGAGAAGGCTTCGAGGTGACCGTGTTTGAGAAGCACCAGGATGCCGGCGGAGTGGTGAGACACGTGATTCCCCATTTCCGTCTTCCCGTCGAAGCGATTGAGAAGGACGTGGATTTTATCAAAGCCCATGGGGTGAAGTTCGAGTTCGGCGCCGATCCCAAGCTGACCCGAGACGATCTGCGGAATCAGGGCTTCACCTATATTTTCCTGGGAGTGGGCGCCGAAAAGGACAACCCCCTGAGAATCGAGGGCGGGACGGATCGAGTGATTCGTTCCCTGGAGTTCCTGTGGGACTACCGCAATACACCGGAGAAGCTCGATCTCTCCGGCCACGTGGTGGTCGTCGGCGGAGGGAACACCGCCATGGACAGCGCCAGGGCGGCGACCAAGCTCTCGGGGGTGAAGAAAGTCACCGTTCTCTACCGCCGGGCCTTCGCGCAGATGCCCGCGGATATGGAGGAGTACGAGAACGCCGTGGACGATGGTGTGGAGTTCAGATTCCTACGGAATCCCGAGTCGATTTCGGAGAAGGGAGCGATGAAAGTCCGGGTCATGGAGCTCGGAGAGCCAGACTCGAGCGGTCGTCCCCGCCCCGTGGCTACGGAAAAGGTAGAGGAGATGAAGGTCGATCACCTGATCACCGCTATTGGTGAAAAGGTGGATACCGAGGCTCTGGCCGCCTTCGGAGTACCCCTGGGCGATGATGGGTGGCCCCAGGTAGATCCGGAGACCCTGGAGACGGCGGCGGAGAACGTTTTTCTCGGAGGCGACGCCGAGAGCGGCCCCTCGACGGTCGTCCGCTGTATCGCCGCCGGACGGAAGGCCGCCGACGCTATCACGAAGAGGGAAGATCCCCACTGGCAGCGTTACAATAGGGTGCCCCGCTTCAAATCGGAGGAGATCCGGCGGGAAGTACTGCCGCGCAAAGGCGCTATCATCCAGACCAAAAGCGTACGGAGTACCGGTTCCGACGAGCTCTTCGCCCAACGCGAGGCCCAGCGCTGTCTGCAGTGTTCGTACATCTGCAACAAGTGCGTCGAGGTCTGTCCGAACCGCGCCAACGTGGTGATTTCGGTGCCTGTTGAGGCGGGATTCGGCCAGGACGAGCAGATCGTGCACATCGACGCCCTGTGCAACGAGTGCGGCAACTGCGCCACCTTCTGTCCCTGGAACGGCAAGCCCTACAAGGACAAGTTCACCGTCTTCAACCTGCGGGAGGACTTCGACAATTCGGAGAACGACGGCTTTCTCATCGAAGGGGAGAGCGCCGTGGTACGGCTCAATGGAGCGGTACGGAGCCTGCCCCTGAACGAAGAGGGCAGCATCGAGAGCGATGAGCTCGACTCGAGGGTGAGCGCGATGATCGAGACCATCGTCCACAAACACGCCTACCTGCTGGGCGAGGTCGACCGCTGAACCTGAAAAAAGAAGGAGGAGATATGATTGTTATAAAAAACACCACCGCCGTGGAGTTCAATCCCCCCTCGGTTCGCCCAGGGGTAGATATAGTTGTCGACGGCGGCAAGATTCTCGCCGTCGGCCCCAAGGCCGGCGAGGAGTATCAGGGCCAGAAGGTGATCGACGGTTCGGGGAAGATAGTCTTCCCGGGACTGGTCTGCAGCCATCACCACTACTACTCCGGCCTGGCCCGGGGAATAATGGCCAACGTCGGACCGACGCCGGATTTTGTATCGGTGCTTCGCAACCTCTGGTGGAAGCTCGACCGCGGTCTGGACGAGGAGACCCTCTACTACTCCTCGATCATCAACTCGATAGAGGCGATCAAGTCCGGCACCACCGCGGTGATCGACCACCACGCCAGCCCGAACTACATCCGTGGAAGCCTCGGCACGGTCAAACAGAGCTTCGTCGAGACCGGACTGCGGGGGATGACCTGCTACGAGGTCACCGACCGGAACGGACGGGAAGGTATGCTCGAGGGAATCGAGGAGAACCGCGCCTTTGCCGAAGAGGCGGAACGGGAGAAACGGTCCGGAGAACGGCACCTGGTGGAGGCGGCCATTGGCGGACACGCCCCCTTCACCATACCCGACGAGGGTTTGAAGGCCATCGCCGATTTGGTAGAAAGCAGCGGCCGCGGATTTCACGTCCACGTGGCGGAGGGGAAGTACGACGTCTCCTACTCCCACCTGCATTACAACCGGGATATCATGAGCCGTTTGGATGACTTCGGTCTGCTGAACGACAAGTCCCTGTTCGTCCACGGAGTACACCTCTCCGCGGAAGATGTGGAGAAGGTGAACGGAGCCGACGCCTTTCTCATTCACAACCCGAAGAGCAACATGAACAACGGCGTCGGCTACAACCATCGTCTGCCGGAGTATCGAAACGTGGCGATCGGCACCGACGGAATCGGCGCCAACATGTTCGAAGAGTACAAGTTCGCCTTTTTCAAGCATATGGACGCCCACGGCTCTCTCGGTCCCGACGCCTATCTGCAGTACCTCTACAACGGCAACAGGATCTTGGAGCGCTACTTCGGGGAGCAATTCGGCAAACTCGAGGCCGGCTACAAGGCCGACCTGGTGATCAGCGACTACCAGGCCCCCACTCCTCTGGAAGCGGAGAACCTGGCCGGACACCTGGCCTTCGGAATCAGTTCCACCGACGTCAGGACGGTGATCATCGACGGGGAGCTGGTCTACGAGGATCGGGAGTTTCCCTTCGATGCGCGGGAGATATTCCAACAAAGTCAAAACGCAGCGCGCAAGCTGTGGAACAACATAAACAAACTTTAAGGAGAAGCAGATAATGACATTGAAAGAGCAGATTTTACGGAAAGCCCACGAGTACCGGGATTATACCGCCCAAACTCTGTCGGAGATGGTGAAAATAAAATCCTACAGCGGCGACGAGGAGGCGGTCTGCCAAAAGATCACCGAGATGTGCGAAGAGGCGGGCTTCGACGAAGTCCGGATCGACGGGCTCGGAAGCGTCGTCGCCCGGGTGGGCAATGGTCCGAAAAAAATAGCCATCGACGCCCATATCGATACCGTTGAGGTGGGAGACCTGGAACAGTGGAGCTTCGACCCCTTCTCCGGGGAGATCAAGGACGGCCTGATCCACGGACGCGGTTCCAGCGACCAGAAGGGCGGCGCGGCGTCGATGGTCGCCGCCGGTCGAATTCTCAAGGATCTCGGCTACGACGGTGAGTACAGCGTCTACTTCACCTTCACGGTGATGGAGGAGGACTGCGACGGGATGTGCTGGAAGTACCTGATTGAGGAGGAAGGGTTCAAACCGGACTTCTTCGTCTCCACCGAGCCGACCAGCTGCCGGATCTACCGCGGTCACCGCGGTCGAATGGAGATGGTGGTTCGATTGAAGGGAGTCTCCAGCCACGGATCGGCCCCGGAAAGAGGACGGAGCGCCGCGTACAAGGCCGCCAGAGCCGCACTGGCGATGGAGAAGCTGAACGAGGACCTGCAGCCCGACGAGGGAAACTTTTTGGGCAAAGGCACCATAGTAGTCTCGCAGATCGATGTGAAGGGGCCCAGCCAGTGCGCCGTTCCCGACCAGGCGATGCTCTACCTCGACCGCCGATTGACCTGGGGAGAGGACAAAGACTTGGCCATCTCCCAGGTGAAGAAGTACATCAGCGAGGCTATAGGCGAGAGCCCCGACTCGGTGCTTGTGGAGATGCCGATGTACGAGGAACGGGGCTGGAAGAACACCGACTACAGCCAGGAGCTCTACTTCCCGACCTGGAAAATTCCCGAAGATCATGAGATAGTACAAACGGGGGTTCGGGCCTACAAGGCACTGTTTGACAAGGATCCGGTGGTTGACAAATGGACCTTCTCCACCAACGCGGTGGCTACCACCGGACGGCACAAGATTCCCGCCATTGGATTTGGACCGGGAGATGAAAATCAAGCTCACGCCCCCAACGAGGTGAACCGGGTGGATGACTTGGAGATCTGCAGCGCCTTTTACGCCATGCTGCCCTACGCCTTAGAGGGCAAAGAGAGCTGAAGGAGGCTGAATGAAAGCTCAGATAAGTACTCCGATTAGACGGGTCGACGCCAAGGACAAGACCAGCGGAGCCGCTCGCTACTTGGCCGACATGAGCTTCGAGGGGATGCTCTACGCCAAGGCGGTCAGATCGGAGCGACCTCGGGCGAAAATACTCAGGATCGAGGTTCCCCGGCTCCCCGAGGGATATACCTACGTCGACGCCTCGGATATTCCCGCCGGGGGAAAGAACAAAATAGAGATGATAAAAGACGACTGGCCTGTCTTCGCCGACAAGGAGGTACGCTTTGTCGGCGAGACCCTCGCCCTGATCGTCGGTCCCGACCGGGGTATGCTCAATCGCCTCTGCCGGGAGGTGAAGGTCGAATACCAAGACCTCGAGCCCGCCCTGACCATAGACGAGGCCGAATCCTTGAAAGGCGGAGCCATTCATGGTACGGACAACCTCTACGCCGACTACAATCTGCGGAAAGGCGATCCGGAGGAAGCTTTCAAAAAGGCCGACCGGATCATCGAAGACGAGATCAGCACCGGCTACCAGGAGCATATTTACATGGAACCCCAGGGAGTGGTGGCCAGGCCGGAGGCGGATGGAAAATTGGGGGTCTATTTCTCCGGGCAGTGCCCCTTCTACGTGCGGCACGCCGTCGCCGGGGCCATGGGCGTCGATGAGGAGATGGTCCGCGTGCAACAGGCGGTCACCGGCGGAGCCTTCGGGGGCAAGGAGCACTACCCCGACGTAATATCCACCTCCCTGGCGGTGGCGGCGCGCAAGGTCGGGCGACCGGTGGGCTACTTCTTCGACCGAGTGGAAGACATCAGCTACACCCCGAAGCGTCATCCCAGCCGTACCACCTTCCGTACCGCGGTGGACGAGCGGGGAAACGTGCTGGCCATGGATATCGATGTGAAGCTCAACGCCGGTGCCTACGAGAGCTGCTCCATGGTGGTCCTCCAGAGGGCAATCTTTTCGGTGAACAGTGTCTACGATATTCAGAACGTGAAGATTCGTGGCCGGGCCTTCGCCACCAACAACGTTCCCTCGGATGCGTACCGCGGCTTCGGGGCTCCTCAGGGCCTTTTCGCCATGGAGGTGCATATGAGCCACCTGGCGCGTACACTGGGACTGTCGGATCTGAAGTACAAGAGCCGGCACCTGATAAAGAAGGGCGGACTCACGGTGACCAACGGACGGATTCACGAAGAGGTAAAACTGCCGGAGATGATCGAGCGGATCGACGAAATGTCCGACTACCGCCGTAAGGTCAAGGAGTTCAAAAAGGGCAGCTGGCGGGGAGTGGGCTTCTCCATGTTCAACCACGGCAGCGGCTTCACCGGCAACGGTGAGCAGGAGATCATCCGTGGGGTGGTCAAAATGAGAAAGAGAAGCGACGGACTGGTCGACCTGCTGGTCTCCAACGTGGAGATGGGGCAGGGCCTGCAGACCACTTTTCGCAAGATCGCCGCGATGGTCCTGGACCTGCCGGTGGACCAGGTGGTCTACAACGACCCCAACACCGACCTGGTACCCGATTCTGGGCCGACCTGCGCCTCCCGCTCCATTGCCATAGTGGGCTACTTGGTGCAGGAGGCGGCGAAGAAGCTGAAGGCCCGCTGGGGCGAAGAGGGGGAGGTGCTGGTGGAGCACCGGTACGCCCACCCGCCGCGGCTCCATTGGGACCAGGAGAAACTCGACGGCGACGCTTACCCCTCCTACGGATGGGGGATCAACGTCATCGAAGTCGAGGTCGACCCCCTGACCTACGAGGTGGAGACCAAGGGAATTTGGGCCATCCACGACGTAGGCGTGGCCATCGACGAGAAGGTCGTTGAGGGCCAAGTAGACGGAGGGATCATCCAAGCTCTGGGCTATGGAAGTCTGGAAAAACTCGAGGTCAAGGACGGACGTTTCCAACAGAGAACCATGGCCGATTATACTATCCCCACCAGCATGGATTTCCCCCGGATCAAGAGCGCTCTGGTGGATAACCCCTACGAGTACGGCCCCTTTGGCGCCAAAGGCGCCGGCGAGCTGGTCTTCGACGGGGCGGCGGCGGCCTTCGCCGACGCGGTACAGATGGCGATCGACCGGGATATTTCGCGTATACCCGTCACTCCTGAGTATATTATGGAGGTATACGAAAATGACTAAAATTACTTTTTCCGTCAATGGAGAAAGCAGAACCATAGAGACCGACCCTCTACGGCGCCTTCTGGACGTCCTGCGGGAGGATCTGGGACTGACCGGGGTCAAGGAGGGCTGCGCCGAAGGGGAGTGCGGAGCCTGTTCGGTCATCAAGGACGGGCTGCTGGTCAACTCCTGCATGGTACCCATCGGGACCTGCGAGGGGGCGCGGATCGTCACCCCCGAGGGGCTCCGTGAGACCGACCGGGGCCGGACCATCATCGACGCCTACGCCGACTCGGGGGCCGTGCAGTGCGGATTCTGCACACCAGGTATGATGATGGCCACCGAGGCGCTGCTGGAGAAAAACTCACAACCCAGCGAGGCCGAAGCGCGCGAGGCGCTCTCGGGCAACCTCTGCCGTTGTACTGGATACGACATGATAGTAGAGGGGGTCCTGAAGGCCGCCGAAAGGGGGAAGGGACTATGGTAGAAGCGTACCGACCGAGTAGCCTGGAAGAGGCGCTGAAAATCCGGGCCGACAAGGGTGCTCTCCCCTTTGCCGGCGGAACTGACCTGATGGTCAAGTACCGTTACGAATCGGGGGCGGTACCGGAGTACCCCGCCCCGGTGATTTTTTTGACTCATCTGGAAGAGATCAGAAAAATATACTCGCAGGACGGTGAACTGCACCTGGGGGCCGGGACGAGCCTGGCGGAACTTATGTCACACTCGGAGGTCCCGGAACTGCTCAAAGAGGCGGTCAGAACCATCGCCGCACCGGGGCTGCGCAACACCGCCACCCTGGCCGGCAACATCTGCAACGCCTCACCGGCGGCCGACGGGGTCTGTGCCCTCTACGCTCTGGACAGCCGGGTGAAGCTCAGCTCTCCTCGGTCCAGCCGGGAGCTGGCGATCTACGAGTTTATCACCGGTCCGGGCAAGACCGAGCTGCGCGAGGACGAGCTGCTCACCGAGATCATCATACCTCGTGATCGATCCACCACCCGCCTGTTTCGCAAGGTGGGCACCCGCAAGGCCAACGCCCTGTCGAAGCTCAGCATCGCCGCGGCGGCCAGACTGAGCGGTGAAAGGGTCGATGAGGTCCGCATCGCCCTAGGGGCGGTGGCTCCAACGGTGCTTCGATCGGTGGAGCTGGAGAAGCAGATCCAAGGGCTGAGCCGGGCGGAGCTGTCGGAGCGACTGGAGCATTTCGTACAGTCCTACGAGGCGATGGTTCAACCGATCGACGATCAGCGGTCGACGGCGGTCTACCGGAAAAAGGTCGCGGTGAACCTGCTGCGCCAGTTCCTCACGAGCATCGCCGCTTAGAACTCAAGGGAGAGTGAAATAAGATGGATAGAATACTGCTGAAAGATATATTTTACCTACAGCGAAGCTCCGAAGAGGAAGGGCTCTGGGGCTACGATCTGCTGATTGAGGGCAACCGGGTGGCGAAGATCGACAAAAACATCGATTTTCGTCCCGGTGAAACCGACCGGGTCATCGACTGCTCGCGGCACGTGGTGGTCCCGGGTTTTGTAAACACCCATCACCACTTCTACCAGACCCTGACGCGAAATATACCGGCGGTGCAGAACGCCGAACTCTTCGATTGGCTGGTCTACCTCTACGAAGTGTGGAAGCATATCGGCGACGAGTCGGTCTACTATTCGTCGCTGATGGCCATGGGGGAGCTGCTGAAAACCGGCTGTACCACCAGCACGGACCACCACTACCTCTACCCTCAGGGGTTTCAAGGGGATCTGATGGGGCTGCAGTTCAAGGCCGCCGAGACTCTGGGAATGCGATTTTCCCCTACCCGGGGCTCCATGTCCC
>DSBN01000085.1 GCA_011046055.1 Sediminispirochaeta sp.
AGTTGTTACTATATAAATAAAAGGTTATTTGTTATGTCAGACCTAAAGGATTCTGATAGGGTCATTGAAGTTAATTACAAGAAAGTTACCCTCTTTCTCGAGTTTAACATTCCTATTACTTTTTCGGTTTTTCCTACTTTTATTATTCGAAGCGTTTTAGGCAAAGAACTGAGACGAATGAGCTGTATCCTCCCGCGTAACCGATGTGATACTTGCAGTCTAAGTAGGACATGCGCGTACTCAATCCTTTTCGAAACACCCATTCAAAAAGACAATGACATTCTCCCCGGTCGGACTCGTGCAGGACATCCCTTTGTTTTGTATACTCCGACGGGGATAAATGAAGCCACTGATTCTCTCCAGCTAGAACTCACTCTTTTTGGTAGAGCTATAGAGTATTACCCATACATGTATCAAGCTTTAATACGGGCAGGAGAGAAAGGATTATTTCGAGAAAGAGTACGCTATTCTATCTCGGAATTAGCAGCACAAGATAATGAAGTCAAAACAGGAAAGTGGACTTTTTCCAATGATTCGGAAAAAAGGCGATCTTCATTGGAAATTAAATTTATTACTCCGGTTAGAATCAAGATTAAGGGAAGATATACTGAAAAATTTTCCGCGATAGATTTTTTCAACACCTCGTGGAGAAGGGCCGCTCAGGTGACGGCTTTGTACGGAAAATGTGGGGAGCGTTTTTCGTATTTTCCTCCAAATGATGTCTCTTTTGAGTCCAAAGAGATCAAGTGGATTGACTTGGAACGATGGTCTTCCAGACAAAGGAGCAAGATGAAACTCGGAGGTTTTGTGGGAAGCCTATACCTATGCGGAGAATTAAGCTCCGCGGATATGTCGATATTACGATTCAACGAGATATTCCACATGGGGAAAAATACTGGATTCGGGTTGGGAAAAGTACGGGTAGAATAAAAAAATAAATTCGGGAGGTAAACATAGTGCAGCTCAATATTAGCCGGTACAGGAATGTTGAAGAGGTGAAATACGAATGTGAAGTGGTCACGCCGATGTTTGTCGCCGGAGCCGACCAGAATAAAGCTGTCCTACGTGCACCGACGGTGAAGGGGCTTTTGAGATACTGGTGGCGCGCGACTAATGAGTTCGACTCACTTAGAGATCTCAAAAAGAGAGAGGGTGAGATATTCGGTACTACTGAATCAAAATCGAAAGTATCTCTTCATATCGATATGGACACCGTGAAAAATGGACATTCACTTCCAAGGGGAAGCTTTTCGAGGAAACCAGATAAATTCCAAGGTGATATACTGAAATACCTTGCATACGGTACCTCGCAGAGAGAGTATATCAGTCCTGAAAATCTGTTCCGCATTACCATCCGATTTCCTAAGGAATATAAACAAGATATTCAAAGCGCGATGTACGGCTTAAGTGTGTTTGGGGGGATTGGGGCGAAAAGCCGCAACGGGTTTGGCTCGTTCAGATTGGTGAATACAAGAATCGATCAGCCTGAGGTTGTTCGGACGAAGATGCTGTCGGTGGCAGAGTATACCAAGGTCAACAAAGGTCGTCGACTTTTCAAGACAAGAGATGTATTCGACGGATGGGAGGAAGCTCTTTCTTGCATCGGTTATGTGTACTGGCAGGCGCGCATGGCTGTAGATGATCGGCATGAGTTCGACGGACGGGCGCAAATCGCTCTCCCGATCACCGCGAGAAATGAGCCTATCCCGGATAAGTACAAAAAGCAAAGACAAGCGAAACCTTTTTTTCTGCACGTGTCAAGAATGAAGAGTGGTGAGCACAAAGACAAATACCGAGGAATGATCAGCTTTTTTCCGCTTACTTATATGCTGAAAAATGATGGAACCTACAACAAGGTATTCGAAAAAGCCATCAAGGCAATAGAGAGAACAGGAGAGATGAAATAATGTCTATTCTTTTTGAAGATTCTCAGTCGTATTGGAACAACAAGCTATCGACATATCTGCACGATCCCTTCGATAAGGCGTTCATGATTCAGGGGCACGAAGAACGAGCCCGTGTGTTACTCGAAGCTTTGGGGGTGCAGAAACCAAACGATGAGTTTTGGCGGAAAGCCGACGGTATCGCTGCTGGACTAGAACGAGGGCAGCTTCCCTCACACAGCAAAGATCAAAGCAAGAATGGAGCCGTCGATTTTCTGAAAGATCCGGTAATAAGCCATCCGACGGGAGGCTCTAATGAAAAGAGCAGCAATACCACACAACTGCGTATCAAGCTACCTGAACAAATCTTATCTGTAAAAAATAGTGAAGATGCTGAAGAACTCACTAGGGAAATAGCTGAATATATCCATACGCTTCTGGGGAGGCAGCCGGGGGATACTGGATATTCTAATCAAGATATATTCCGAAGCAAGCTCGGCACGTCGGAAGGAGCCGACCTTTTTGCCCAAGCGCGTTTCCTATACACCCATCTAGTGTTGCGATTCAAACTCGCACAAGACGACGTAATAGGCCTAGGAGGATTGTGGCATCGCCTCCCGGCTGATACACGTTTTCCCGATCATTCCATCTGGCAACACAACGCGCTCACCTCAGCTCTCTATTCCGCGGGAGAGATTGCGGGAAGTGTTCAAGAAAATGTCGGTCTAATGGTGTTCTCCCTCACTCCGGTTCAATCGTTCATTGCCAAAGCCAGAAAACTAAGAGACTATTGGACCGGTTCGATACTACTTTCGTGGCTTGCCTTTGAGGGAATCCTTTGGATTGTCGAAAATCTCGGTCCCGATCATATCGTTTATCCATCGTTGATCGATCAACCATTGATGAACAGATATCTGGAGCAAGAGTGGGACATACAGGCAGGTCTCAACACCGACAGCGATATCGCATCCTTTCCCAATAAGTTTGTCGCCGTTGTACCGCTTAATAAGTTGGATGAGATAAAGCTCGGGGTGAGCACACGTATCAATGACAAGTGGAAAGAGATAACCGAGATCGGCAGAGACTTTCTTCTCAACAAGTCAGATCCTCATAAAGTAGATCCGGAACATCTAAAGACGCTTTTTTCGCGACAGACCGAAACTACTGGGAAATAAACTTCGCAGCTGTAAAACTTCTCGGGAGTGGCGATACAGAGGAGCTCGGAAAGCTATTCAATCCAAAAATCTACGAGGATAATCAAAAAGCCGCGGAGATATTCGATACAATACTAAAAAAAACCGGTAAAAACTACACATCTAAGCAAGAAGGGGTGTTTTATGAGGTAACACATCGCGCTACCCAAGCCGCCCTGGCTGCAAAAAAGATGCAGAGAAGTATCCGTAGAAAACCGGAACCCGGAGAGAAATGTTCGCAATGCGGAGAGTTTGAAGTGCTTCATGCCCGTGCCCACGGATCGGGAGAAAGCGTTGAGAAATACAGAGAAAGCATAAACGACTTCTGGGACCGTTTTCGTTCTAGTGGGGAGTTCGTTTCTGACTTTTCGGACAAAGAAAGACTCTGCAGTGTATGCGCTCTCAAACGGATCATCTATAGGGCATTGAAGGCTGATCGTGCAGGGCAGCATATTCTTCGTGACTCCTTTTTAGAGAAAGAGAACTATCCCTCTACGACCTTTCTTGCCCTGTACGACTTTTTCCGTAGAAACAACATCAGCGATGTAGAAGAGAAAAAGAAGATCTCTCAGGAGCTCTTCGAAGGGGATACGGATTCACTTCAGGGTTACCAGGAACAGCCTGGGGAGAGGGACAAGTACTACGCCATTCTGCTCATGGACGGAGACAGGATGGGAAAACTGGTGAACGGGGAGACCATCTCCGCCAACCGAAAGAGTATCATGCATCCACAAATAATCGAGCGTCTGCAGAATGAGAGTTTTTTCGCACCGTATCACGAAGGATGGGAGCAGCTCTTTGAGTTGCGAGGAGGTCGGCGTTTTCTCTCACCGGCGGTACACGCGGCCATATCGGAAAGCCTTGGGGACTTTTCCCTCTATGGAGTCAAACCGATCATCCATAAGTATTCAGGTACCCTGATATACGCCGGGGGCGATGATGTATGTGCTGTCCTCCCCGTGTCCAGAGTACTCCCGGCGGCACGGGAGATAGCCGCCTACTATACCTCCACGTTCAGGCTTATCAAGAAAGAAAATGGCTCCTACAGCTCTGAGGTGATAGAACGTGAATGGACCCCTGAGCCCGACAAGTTGTCGGTCAACCTGGGTACGGGCAAGGATATTTCCATTTCAGCGGGGATTCTCGTGTGTCACCATAAGGAGGCGCTCAAGGATATGATTTTTCGAGCCCATGCTCTCTTAGATAAAAAGGCGAAGAAAGAAGGAGATAGAAATGCCTGTGCTATAGAACTGCGCAAACGGTCCGGGGGCTCCCGTTACTTTGTACGCAAGTTTGATGCGGTGGAGAAATGGGAAGCATTTGAAACTATCTCCAAGGCGGTAGAAAGAGGTTCGGAAGATATCGCCGAAAGGGTGAGCGGATCACTGATCTACAGGCTGGAGAGTTTTCGCGAAGGGTTCGAGGCTATACTTCATAGCAGGACGCTTTCCCAGAGTGAGAGGGAAGGAAGAACAATCGATTTGCTCAAGGCTCAATTAAAGCGATCCGTTCCTGAGCTGGTTGAGCGAGGAGAGGATCTTGATAAAATATCTAAAAGCATCCATCACCTCATTATGGAAGGTGATGAGTTCAAGCCGGAAGCGCTTATTGTCTCCGCATTTTTTGGAAAGGAGGTATCTTGATGGCCGAATGGTTTAATTTTATTCCAGTGGATACCCTGTTTTTGAGAGGAGCCGAATCTTTGGATAAGGGAAGCGACCATCGGACGACCACTATTTTTCCTCCAACCACGGAAACTTTGAGCGGGGCGTTGAGAACTGCCTACCTCATCGAACACGAGATACCCTTTCATCTATATAACCGATCTGACTTCTCCGACACCGCGACAATTGATCAGATAGGACGAAGCCATGAAGAGCCTCCGTGGTCGCTTATCGGCCCCTTGATTAGAAAGGGAACGCAGCTATTCGTGCCTTCACCCTACTCTTGGTTTGCTCCAAGGAAAGAGCTTGAGTCTTATCTTGAAGGTAAGAAGGGGAGTTTGAAAATATTGCCGGCCGAATATATACAAAGCGGTATTATTTGGCCTCAACGCACTCTGTGGGTGAGGAGCTCTTCAGACGAGATAGAATGTCTCGGAGACAAGTGGGTCAACATCGAATCGGTATTGAAGGGCGCGCCGGTGAAGTTGCTATCTACCGAAGAGGTATACACGGTCGAGGAGCGAACGGGCATCGCCCTGGATCCCCGAAGGAGAACCGTTTTAGAGGGACACCTGTTTACCATGAATCATGTGCGGCTTCTTCATGACGTTTCGCTTCTTTTCGGAATCAACAAGCCCCTCGATATCGCTCAAAAAGGTGTACTTAAAGTTGGGGGAGAACAGCGGTTTGGACGGTACGAGAAAATTGAGTCACCCCTCTCATTTGAGTCGAGGGGAGATGGAGGCAGGTATATGAGCCTCAGCTCAATAGATGGGAGCTTGGATGGAATAGAAGGGTATGTGATGGCGACGGGAAAGATTATCTATAGGGGAGGGTGGAATATGAGGGAAGGGTTCCACAAACCACTAAAGGGATATTATCCCGCAGGAACGGTCCTCTCCGATATTCCGGAAACTGTAATGGCAAATTGTATAAAAATGGAGGATAGAAAATGAGCAATTCTTTAGCCGGTATTTGTAGTTTTTATGCGGTATCACCAGTGCATGCGGGAAGCGGGGCTTCGACCAGCGCGGTGGATCTACCGATACAGCGAGAGCGGCATACCCATTGGCCGCATATTCAGGCCTCTGCGGTAAAGGGGGGGATGCGCGCACATTACCGAATGCGCCGGGGTACCACCGATGATCTTATAAATATAATCTTTGGCTCGGACGAGCAGGATGGCTGGAACGGTAGTCAAGAAGCCTTGAAGGGAGCGGTCAGTGTTTCGGATGCAAAACTGTTGGCCTTTCCCGTCCGATCCGACATCGCACCCTTTGTGTGGGTCACCAGTCCCACTGTGCTAAAAAGGTTTATTACCGACCTCCATTATGTGCAACAAATATCTTCCGTAGAAGATGTTCCGGAGGTAAGTGATCATGATGCCCTGGTACTCAGTGGAAAGGTAAAGGGACAGGTGATATTGGAGGATGTGGTCGTTACGGTATCTGGCGAAAGTGAGCTTGAAGTCTTAACGAGGCATTATCCCTTCCTCGAGAGGCTGCTGTGTGTTTCCGACCAAGTATTCTCCTACTTGGTAGATACCAGTACGGAAATTCAAACCCATATCAAGATCGATTCCGAAACAGGTACCGCCGCGAGCGGAGCTCTTCGTTATGAAGAACTCTTACCGGCGGACAGCCTGTTGTACAGTGTGGTTCTGTTTGGCAACAGCGCCTACAGTACCGATGAGAAGGCGAAAGCCGAGACAATCAAGAACGAATTGACGCAACAGCTTCAGGAGTATATGCAGCTTGGAGGCGACGAAACACTTGGTAAGGGAATCTGTCGAATCACCTGGATAGGAGGCTGATATGCAAACGTTGAGTCAACAGAGGGCTGAGTTCGCCCTGCGGAAGGTGGTAGAAGCGGAAACGGAGAGGTTCAAACCCTTCTCCGCGGGAGCTGCTTCTATTATTCTGCAGAATGGTTTCGGTCAAGCGATGGCGTTTTGGTACTCAAAGGGGCAGAAGGAGCACGGGATCATGACCGGCCTCATTGAAGAGTGGTTGCGCAAACGATATCCCGGAGAGTTTGGTAATAGAGTTGAGATGAATCCACAGGGCTTTCTTTCGGTGATAATGAAGCTCGATCAGAGTGTGTATCATTCGATGCAGCAGGAGACAATTATGTTGCTCGAATGGGTCAAGAGATTCGCCAACGCGTTTATCAAGGGGGGGAACTGATGATAGTTCCGGTACCTGAACAGTTGGCAGAATCTTTCAAGGCGGCCCAAAGAAGTGATTATAACTTCGGACTCTGGTACAACAAGTATGTCCCCAGAGTAGATCCATTTGAAAAGAAAAGGGGAGACCGCAACTATAAGGTAGATTACCAAAAATGTCTCGATGAGTATAAGAAGATCAGCGGCAGCGATCTGGTAAAAAAGCTGCTTGCCCAAAAGCATGAAGAACTGGGTGGATTTTGCCGCTATCACTTACACACCCACATACTGGTAGAGAAAAAAGGTAAGCTCATCTCTCCGCTTATCACCGGAATCGGAGAGTCTCATCCTGGGGAGGTGGGGATGCTCTTCGATCATACCCTCGGCATTCCCTATGTGGGGGCGAGCTCACTGAAAGGCATCCATCGTCTCTTCTTTGCTATCGGCGGTCTTGCGGATAGTGGAGATGAACTGCTGCAGGAGAAAGATACAATCGATGACGATGCAATAGAGGATCTCACTGCTACCTACGGCAGCAACGAGCGACGAGGTGGTGTCATCTTCCTCGATGCCTATCCGGAGGAGGTGCCGGAGCTGCAGGTGGATATCATGAACCCACACTACAATAAATACTACGGCTCCATCGGTAAAAATCCGGACCCACCAAGGGACAATGAAAACCCTATTCCCATCAAGTTCCTCACCATCAAACCGGGGAGTGTCTTCGTGTTTCGAGCCTTGGTAAGAAAAGACCTTGAAAACTCGGAACGTATAGCAGGGAAGGTAGAAAGGTATTTAGACCGGATTCTCAGCGAGGGTATTGGCGCAAAAACCGCGCTGGGATACGGTCGATTCACTCTTATGAATAAAAAAGCTTCACCAGATAAGCCAGAGGTTCGCAGTATCAAATATCGGATGGGTGAGAGCTATCTCGTGACAGTGGTGAACGTTTCACCTGAGAGCATCAGGGTTCTGACACAAGATGGAATCAATGTACCTATTGGAAAGAGAAAGGCGAGGACGAAAGATTCTGACGACATGGAGAAGTTGTACCATAAAGACCAAAGGATAAGAGGGGTTGTTATCGGCTACAACCGTAAAGGCGAGCCACAGTTTAAAGTCGAGCATTAGAATGAAAAATGCCTTTATCATTCTGAATCATTCATTAACCCGGTTACAGGAAGAAGAGTTGCGGTCGAAGTTTGGGGTCGAGAGGATTGTGGAGATGCCTCAAGACCTCAAGAGGGTATGGAGCGACTTTTCCGCTTGGACTAATTTAACAGACTCCAGAGTCAGCGATATTGTCGAGTGGCTCGATGATCAGGCTCGTACTGCGGACCTGGTGGTAGTTCAAGGGGAGTGGGGGGCTACCTTCTATGTGGTTGATTTCTGCTTTTATAAAGATCTTATCCCCCTGTACGCGTCTTCGGAACGATTATACGAACAGGAAAATTTATCTGGTCAACGGGTGAGACGAACTCATATTTTTAAGCATGTAAAGTTTAAGAAGTACTTGAGATATCAGGAAATTGTGGGGGGACAATATGGGTAATCTTTTTCTGAGTTTTCTCGGAACGTCCGAGTACCTTCCTTGTAACTATGTGTATAAAGAGAAGAAAGCGAAGGATGTACAGTTTGTACAGGAGGGCTTATTATCTATACTATTGGACAAATTTTCTTCCGGAAAAGAGAATCGTGTAGTTATATTTCTCACCGATGCGGCACGTGAAAAAAACTGGGAAACAAGGAACGACGATGAGGGGCTATACCAAAGACTGTTGAAGATAGAAAGAAATTTAAAAATTGAGGCTGTTCGTATACCGGAGGGCAACAGCGAGAAAGGGATTTGGGAGATTTTCAAAATAGTTTTCGATCAAATACACGATGAAGACGGTATTTATTTGGACGTCACTCATGGTTTTCGTTCGCTGCCTATGCTGGCGATGGTTCTGCTGAATTACGCTCGCTTTCTCAAAGGAATCAAGGTAAAAGGTATTTATTATGGTGCCTTCGAGAGCCTTGGTGCCTACCAAGTGGTCAAGAATTTGAACCTTGAAGAGAGGAATGTGCCTATCTTTGATCTCACCCCTTTCCATACCCTTCAGCGGTGGAGCGGGGCGGTGGAGAACTTTGAGGTGTTTGGAGACACCCAGACCATTAGCTCCCTGTTGTTTTCAAAGCTCAATCAGATTATCAAGTCCACCGATAAGCCGGATAAAAAAGCGTTTGATGAAAAAGACTTTGCGAAAGGATTTGGTAAAGTTGGCAATCTTTATTCGACCGTGAGAGGTAAACAGTTGTATAAGGGTGACGAGCATAACCGGCTTAAACAGCAGATTGAGAAAGTATCGCAGCAAAAGTTGTATAACTATCCCCTTAGCCCCCTTTTAAACCGCGTACAGGAACAGCTATCCCCATATAAGATGAACAGCTTACGGAACTGTTTTCTTGGCGTAGGGTGGTGTCTGGAGCATGGCTACATTCAGCAGGGAATAACATTACTTCAAGAGACTATTATTAGTGCTATATTAGATGATATTGGAGAAGATTGGTCGGATGAATCTAATACAAAGGTGAAAATAATTGAGAAGAGGCGTTTGGCCTTATCTGGGTTTATTAAAAGGTGGAACAAAGATGGCGTTATTCTTGGAGAGGAAAGGGAAGCAGAATACTTTTCAGTTGATGCGAATACTTTAAAGGAGAAGCTCCAAATGAGTGCAGTATTTGAGCATATGGCACCGATTTATGAAGGGCTTCGTGATCATAGGAATAACATCAATCATGCAGGGTATTTATTGGATATAAAAGCTGGAGATTTCTCGAACCGATTGCGAAAGGCGTATAAAG
>DSBN01000255.1 GCA_011046055.1 Sediminispirochaeta sp.
ACACCAATTGTCGATAAACTGAGGAGACTATTGATGGCTAAGACTACCCTAAACAACATCGACCCCCAAAGGGTCCTACACTACTTCGAGGAAATCTCACAAATCCCCCGCTGCTCCGGCCACGAAGCCGCCCTTCGGGATTATCTCAAAAAATTCGCCGAAACCCATCAACTCGCCTGGCAGGAAGATCGGGTGGGAAATCTGGTCATCAGAAAACCCGGTACCCCCTCATTGGAAGATAGCCCGACGGTTGTCCTGCAAGGACACATGGACATGGTCTGCGAGAAAAACACCGACACCAAGCACGACTTTTTGAATGATCCGATCAAATTAAAAGTCGATGGCGACTGGTTGCGAGCCGAAGGCACAACCCTGGGGGCTGACAACGGCGTCGCGGTAGCCATGGGGCTGGCCGTGTTGGAGAGCGAGACCATCGAGCACGGGCCCCTGGAAGTCCTTTTGACCGTCGACGAGGAGAGCGGCCTGACCGGAGCGCTGGAGCTGGACACGACGCTGATTTCTGGAAAAATCCTGGTCAACATCGACTCGGAGGAGGAGGGGACCTTCTACATCGGATGCGCCGGCGGAGTGACTACCACCGGAATGATCCCCGTGGAGTGGACCGAAACCCCGTCCGACATTCGACACTTCAAACTTTCGGTCAAAGGACTGAAGGGCGGCCACTCGGGCGGAGACATTCACGAGCAACGGGGCAACGCCGTCAAAATTGCCGCTCGGATTCTCTGGGAACTGAAGGAAAAACTGAACCTCCGGATCTCCGGCCTCAAGGGCGGCGGCTTGCACAACGCCATCCCTCGTGAGACCTTTGCCTCTTTTTGCGTCCCCGCCGAACAGAGCGATCAGGCACGGGAAATCTTCAGCGAACAGGCGGAGGCGATAAAAACAGAGTTCGGAAGCCGTGAACCAGACCTGAAGATCGAGCTCACCACCGCGGACGCTGCTCCTTCTCGAGTACTCAGCGCCAAAGCGGGAGCAAAAACCATCGACTGTCTGCTCATCATGCCCCACGGGGTCGACGAGATGAGCGAGACTATCCCCGGACTGGTGGAAACATCGACCAACCTGGCCGCAGCGGAGCTGCTCGACCACGAGGTCAAAGTCCTGACCAGCCAACGCTCCTCGTCGATCAGCAAAAGGGACTACATCGCCGCCCGGGTGACCACCGTTTTGCGAAGCGCCGGTGCGAAAGTCTCTTATCGAAGTATCTATCCCGCCTGGACACCGGACCCGGAAAACCCGCTGGTCCCAATTTTTAAAAACACCTACGAATCCATATCCGGTCAAAAAGCTCAGGTGACCGCCATACACGCGGGCCTAGAGTGCGGCGTGATCGGCGACAAGTTCCAGGGAATGACGATGATCAGCTTCGGTCCCGACCTGCGCGAGGTACACACCCCCGCGGAACAGCTGAACCTCCCATCCTTGAAACGCAGTTGGGATCTCCTGCTGCGGGTGCTCAAGGAGCTGGCGAAAAAATAGCACTCCCTCTGAGGCCGGTACTTGCTGCCGGCTTCTTTTTTTTAAAAATTTTTTCTAAAAATCAAAAAAACTTGCACCGAAGCCGAGAAAGATTTATGCTTTTCCCATACAGATCACGGCGCTCAGAAACTCGATTGAGGAGACCAAGGCACATGCGAATCAAAGACATCAGCTTGAAAATCAAGATATTGATAATAACGCTCATCGGAATCATCGCCCTGGCGGTGTTTTTCTCCTTTTTGTTTACCCGATCCATCGGCGAGCAGGCGGAACAGTCAATTTTAGAAAAAAGTCACGCCATCGTCTTTATGGCCGAAGCCTCCCGAGAAAATATGGCCCAAAAAATAGCCAACGGCGTCCTCAAAGACTTCGACACCCTCACCGCCACCGGCGACCGGGAAAAAATCCTCCAAGCGGTCCCCATCATCACCGCTATTCGTGTGGCTGAGGAGAACGCCGCCAAAGCCAACTACCAGTTCCGCGTCCCCAAGGTCTCGCCGCGAAACCCGAAGAACGAGCCCACCGATCTGGAACTCCAGGTCCTGGACGAGTTCAAAACCACCGGAATAGAAGAGAAAGTCATCTACGAGGAGAATCAGATCCGCTATTTTCGCCCCATTAAACTGACCCAGGAGTGTATGCTCTGCCACGGCGAACCGGCGGGTGAAGCCGACCCGGTGGGCGGTATCAAGGAAGGATGGGCCGTCGGCGAAATACACGGCGCCTTCCAGATTATCAGCTCCCTCGACACCGCCCAAGCAACTCAGAAAGCCGCAGCCTTCAACATCAGCGCCATCTCCATAGCCATGCTGCTGGCCCTCGGTTCAGCCATCTGGTTCAGTATCAATAGAGTCACCCGGCCGCTCTCGGAATATATCGAAAACTTTCAAAAAGTCAGCCACGGCGACCTGACGGTCCGCTCCTCGGTGGACTCCCGCGACGAAATCGGCCGGCTCTCGGACTACTTCAACGCCTTCATCGACAGCCTCAATCAAATGATGGGCGGCATCCAAGACGTGACCGAGGACACCCGTCACATCAGCGAAAACCTCGCCTCCTCCTCAAACCAGACCGCCGCGGCCATCGAAGAGATGCGCGCCAACAGCGAGCAGATGAATAAAAAAATGAACAAGCTCGACAGCGAAGTCCAATCGTCCAAGGAAGCCGCCGACAACGTGCGCGATTTTTTGAGCAACCTCAACGAACAGATCAGCTCCCAAGCCTCGGCGATCACCGAATCTTCCGCCAGCATTGAGGAGATGTCCGCCTCCATCCAGAGTATCGCCCGGGTCACCGAAGAGAAAAAAGCCGTCGCCGAGCAGCTCGAACAGACCTCCGAACAGGGCGAGGAGGAGATGGAAAACACCCGGCAGCTGATGAAAAAGGTCGCCCAGTCCGCCGACGTCATGATGGAGATGATAGAGGTGATCGACGGCATCGCCAGTCAGACCAACCTCCTGGCGATGAACGCCGCCATTGAGGCCGCCCACGCCGGAGAGGCCGGCAAAGGCTTCGCCGTCGTGGCCGACGAAATCCGCAACCTCGCCGAATCCAGCTCCAACTCGGCCAAGGAGATCAGCAAGTCTCTCAAGGACGTCATCGACAACATCACCATCTCCGAGAATTCCACCGAAAAAACCGGCAAAATGTTCGAAGACATGCTCGAAATGGTCCGCGAAGTCTCCAAAAGCATGGCCGAAATGCAGGACTCCACCCGCGAGCTCTCCGACGGCAGCAACCAAATCGTCGAAGCCCTCAACTCCCTGGTCGAAATCACCCAAGAAGTCCAAGACTCTTCCGGCGAAATGGACAACCGCGTCAACCTCATCACCAGCTCCATGGAAACCCTCCGCGACATCTCCGCCGACTCCACACAGGGAATGCAAGAGATGGCCCAGGGCATCCTCGAAGTCGCCAACGCCGCCCAGAGCGTCTCCGACGCCGGCGAACAAAACTCCGAAAGCGTCCAACACCTCGAGCAGCTGGTCTCCCGCTTCAAACTCAAGGCCTCCCAGCTCAGAGACGCCGCCCAAAACCAAGCGAGCTCGGAACCAGAGGTCGCCGAACTCGAACAGCTCCCAGATGAAGGCGCAGAGACTTCCGTCCGACTTCGAAAAGATGAGTCTTAAAGCATAGGTTTAAACAAGGCGGGGCGGCTTATGGCGCTTCAAAATTTCTCTATCGCCAGTACACTTGGAAGTCCCATCACTTTTTTCTCTTCTGCGGATTGGACAACACTTTGATTTTCACATCCCCCCGGGCATACGTCTGACAAGCCAGCCGCACCCCTTCCGGCAAACCTTTGTCACCTCGCCCGCTCATCAAACGAACCCGTTCCGCCTCGCCTATCGGACTCAGGTTTTCCGCCCCCCCAAAAATTTTCACCCGACAGGTTCCGCACACCGCCTTCCCCCCACACACATGCGAAATAGCCACTCCATTGCGTAGCAGGGTGTTTAGGATGGAGATCGCCGGTGAGACGGAATAAACTCTCCCATCCTGTACAGTTGTAAGACAATTGGTGTTAGTAACTCGCTTATCTCTTGCCATACTCAATATTAACACTCATAGAAAAAAGGAACAGCAAAATGGTTGCCCTAAATGTTTCAATAATAGAAAAATAGTTGAGTTTTTAACACCAATTGTCAAAAAACTGTTTTACATGGGTAAAAAATGACGATACTATATATGGGATATGGAGCCCCAAAGCAATGATTGACTTCAGCACCCTACTACTTGAAGAAGACATCTGCGAACTGCAAAGCACCCTCAAGTACGACGCGCTTCACGAGCTCATCAGCGGCTCTACCAGTTTGCGAAACCTGCCCGACTCCACAAATTTTGAAGAAGAAGTGAAGATCCAGGAGCAGAGACAGAGCACCGGCATCGGCAAAGGCGTCGCCATCGCCCACGCGACCACGGAGCAAGTCAAACAGATAAAAGTCGCCCTGGGCGTCTCAAGGAAAGGAATCGAATACCAATCTATTGATGGGCAGCCGGTCTATCTGCTGTTTTTGGTAGCCAATCCGCCGAACTCGCAAATCGAGTATCTAAGCGTTTTGTCGGCCTTGGTGCGGCTGCTACGGCAGGCTCAGTTTAGGCAGAGCATCAACAGCTGCACCGAGCCATGCGAAATAAAAGAGCTGCTGGACCTCTCCCTGGCCGACGAGTTGAGTGCGTAGAGGCCGATAATCGCTCGCCACCTCACAAAAAAATAGCAAAAGTTTGATATTTTCCACATACAACTAGTACATTTTAAAGTACATGAAATACGAACCATATCGAATGCTTTTGGACCAGTTGTGTAAAAAAACGTCGGAGATCCCAATCGACGACAGCCAGAAGTTGGTGATTTTCAGCGATCTTCACATGGGCAAAAGAAACTCCAGCGACGATTTTTTACCGAACGCCCAACTGTTTATGACCGCTTTGCGAGAGTATTATTTGAAAAAAGGCTACACCCTGGTCTTGAACGGAGATGTAGAGGAGCTTCATAAACACGCCCTGCACACAATCCGCGAAAGTTGGGAGGACGTGTATCGTGTGTTTGACGAGTTTTACGAAGATGGCCGTTTATATAAAATCTACGGCAACCACGACTCGAAGCTGTTCAGTTTCCCCGACCTGCCCATGCGCTACCCCCTCTATGAGTCGATCCGGCTCACGTACAAAGAGAAAACTCTGCTGATTTTTCACGGGCACCAGCTCTCGTTTTATTATCAGAAATTCAACGACCTGATGGGGCTCATTCTACGTTATGTTGCTAAGCCGTTGCGGATTAAAAACTATTCGGTGGCCCACGACAAGCGGAAAAAGTACGTGATCGAACGACGGCTGTACGAATTCGCCAAGGAGAACGGAATAGTGGCGATTATCGGACATACCCACCGCCCCCTGTTCGAATCGATGTCCAAAGTCGACACCCTCAACTACGAAATCGAGACCCAGCTGCGACGGTACCACAAGGTGAAAAAGTCGGAGCGGCCTGAAATCGAGGACAAAATACACGAACTGAAGGGGGAAATCGAACGGCACGAGCAGCGAAGGGGTAAGGAGCTATCGATCAGCAGACTCTACAGCAACGCGACGGTTGTTCCTTGTGTCTTTAACTCCGGAACCGTCTTGGGCAAAAGGGGTGTGACGGGCATCGAGATCCGCGGCGGGCGGATCGCCCTGGTACAGTGGTTTGACAAAAACGTCGGCAAGAAGTACATCCGCGAGGACAGGAAGAACACCATCAACTTGGAGGGTACCGATTTTTACCGGACCACCCTGAAGAGCGACGACTTGGACTACATCTTCACCCGCATCCGTCTCCTGACTTAGGCAATGCTAAAAAAGAAGGGCACCAAAAAAGGCACCAGCATCGACAGGACAGCACCGTTGACGATCGCCATCGGTACGTAGGCGGTGCCGCAGCTGCGTTCTATCAGCGGAAGGGTCACATCCATGCTGGTCGCCCCGCCCACGCCGATGGCCGCCTCGGAGAGCCGCAGTTTGGCTAAAAGGGGGATGAGAAGCAGCGCGATAGCCTCCCGGATCACGTTGATTAGAAAACCCGCCGCCCCCAGTACGGGGTCGCCCATTTCGGTGATCAACACGCCCGAAAGCGAGTACCAGCCGAAACCGGCAGCCAGGGAGAGGGCCTTTCCCAACTCCAGATCGAACGCCGCCGCCAGCAGGGCGCTACCGGCAAGCGAACCGATGACCGTCCCCAGGGGAATCAAAAAAGTCAGGGGGTGAAGCATCGCCTGCTTGAGGTTCACCTCGTTTCGTACCATCTGCACCCCGATCAGAAAAAGCAGGGCGTACAGCAGGTAGCTGGTATACACTTCTCGAAACCAATCGAAGTAAGGCAAAAAGTAGCCGCACAGAAACCCGGCCACCACAAATCCAAACAAACGCAGCGGTTCGCCTAAGCCCAGAGGCCCATCCTGCTTCGGTTCATGACCGTCACTCCCATCGAGGTCACGGTGTCGGCGGAGGATGACCAGCACCAGCATCAACGCGGCCACGGTCCCGGCCACGGTCACCGCGGCGAAGCTGAGAGACAAAATTCCGATCCTCAGCAGCTGGCTGGTCACCGAATCCAGCAGGCCGATCCGCAGTCCCATCGAGAAGAGCAGCGCCGCCAAGGCGACGTTCATGATCCGATCGAGATAGCCGGTGACGGGGAGAATTTTGAAATGAGCGCCGGCCATTCCGGCAAAGAGGAACGAGAATATTATCAGCAGCGAGCCCAGAGTTTCCATGGCCCCCACTTTACACGGAAACGCCGAATTTGAACAGTACGCCCTTTGCCGGAAGTCTATGAAACCTGTATACTAATATGAAAAGAGCCGTACCCGGCTGTTTTCATTGTTTCGAGTGCTGCGAAGCAGCATGAGAAACTATTACAAAAATAGCCGTCCGGCTATTTTCACTGTTTCGACTGCCGCGCCGCGGCCCGAGAAGCTAATAAAGACTCAGGTTTATTGGGAGCGTCTATGATTTTTATACCCGCCATCGACCTCTTGGACGGCGCTTGTGTACGCCTCCTTCAGGGGGATTACGGCAAATCGACCCGCTACGAACACGACCCGGTGGCTTTGGCCCGCCGATTCGAGGAGATGGGTGTCCGGCGGCTGCACCTGGTGGATCTCAACGCCGCTCGGGGCGAAGAGAGCAACAACCGCCGTATAATAAAAGAGATAAAAAAGAGCATCTCCATCCCGATAGAACTGGGCGGAGGGATTCGCGACAAAGAGGATGTAAACGAACTGATCGAATTGGGGGTCGACCGGCTGATCGTCGGTACGGTCCTGGTACGCGATCCTGAGCGAGTGGCCCGCTGGTCCTCCCGATACCCGGGACGTTTCATCGCTGGCATCGATGCAAAGGACGGTGAGGTACGGGTCGCCGGATGGGAGGAGGGGTCCGCGATGAGCGACACCGAAGCCGCTCGTCTGGCGCGCGAATTGGGGGTAGCCAGTATTATCTACACCAATATCCAACGCGACGGGACTTTGCAGGGTCCGGATATTGAGAACAGCTTGATGGTCGCCGACGCTTCGGGTCTCCCGGTGATCGTTTCGGGAGGTGTCCACCGGGAGTCGGATCTGGCAGAGATACAGAAGGCCTCCTCCGGCAGAATCGCCGGGGTGATCAGCGGCAAGGCGCTGTACGAAAACAAAATCGACCCGCTCAAGATGGCCCGGAAATACAAGAAAGAAGAGTTCGAGGTGTGGTGATGGCCAACGGAGAGATTCAGCAGATCAAACAGTTGATAATGACCAGCGTGGACGGGCAGATACTCGATGTAGGGCTGATGAACGCCAAAGCCTACACCAAGAGCATCGAAAGGGGAGAGCTGTGGATTTTGCACCCCAACACCGGACGGGTACTGCCCTACCAGTTCGAGCATCAGTTGGAGAGTTTGAAGGACAAACAGAGCTGGTTCGAGGCGG
The DNA here is from genome assembly GCA_011046055.1 of Sediminispirochaeta sp. Lineage (GTDB taxonomy): Bacteria > Spirochaetota > Spirochaetia > DSM-16054 > Sediminispirochaetaceae > DSBN01. The sequence goes on from DSBN01000255.1 coordinate 7,947, forward strand.
TTCTCAGCCGCAGAGAGGCTGTACAGGATCCTGCGCAATCCTCCACTCAGCAGGAGGGCGGTCTCGACGAGCCTAACGAAGTACCCGCCGCCGCTCGTCGCGGCTTCGTCCCCGAGCTGGAGACGGCGGATGAAGGGGATACGGGCGACCAAGCTTCTCCAGGGTCGGCAGCGCAGACATATCCCGGACACCATGCCCCCGGCGATCCAGCTTTTTTTCCCGGGAACAGCTGCGCTCAGATTTTGGAGACTCTGGAAGATATTTTGCGAAAACGGGCCATAGAAATGCCCGAAGGCTCCTATACCACCCACCTCTTTGCCTCCGGTGGAGAGAAGATCAGGAAAAAGCTCGGAGAAGAAGCGGTGGAGCTGATTCTGGCTCCTTCGGCGGAACAGATAGTCTACGAGGCGGCGGATCTGCTCTACCACTTGGGAGTCTTGCTGGTGGCCGAAGGTCTCTCCTACCAGGAGATCTGCCGGGAGCTGCAGCGAAGACATGGAGATGAGGATAACAAATGAGAAAGCCCTACCTGGAACGACTCAAAGAGGGAGTACTACTTTTCGACGGAGCTATGGGGACCATGCTCTACGAGAAGGGCATTTTCGTGAACCAGTGCTTCGAACAGGCCAACGTTTCCGCCCCGGAACTGGTCTTGGAGGTCCATCGGGGGATGGCCGAGGCGGGCGCCCAAGCGCTCACGACGAACAGTTTCGGAGCCAATCCTATGCGGCTGAAATCCTACGGTTTGGAGGAGCAGACCGCTCTGCTGAACAGCAAATCGGTGGAACTAGCCCGTCAGGTCGCCGGAGACGATCTCTACGTCGCCGGTTCGGTCGGCCCCCTGGGGGCAACCATCGCTCCGGTGGGACACCTTCCTCGTGAGGAAGCCGAAGAGGCCTTTCGGATCCAGATGGAAGCCCTACGCGATGCGGGAGTTGATCTTCTTCTTTTGGAGACCTTCAAAAATCTCGACGAGCTGCTGCTGGCGGTACGGACGGCCCGCCGGGTCGCGCCGGAGATGCCCATCCAGGCCCAGTTCAGCTTTCGCCCCCACCGCAAAGACAGCCAATACGCCGACAGCCAGTGGATTTTCGCCCAGCTGGAGAAGGAAGCCGCCGTTGACGTGGTGGGGCTCAACTGTTCCACCGGCCCGGCGCTGATGCTCGATGTCCTGCAGAACAGCCAAGGAATCGTCAGCAAACCCATCTCGGTGATGCCCAACGCCGGTTTTCCCCGAGAGTACGAGGGACGTCAGCTCTACATGGCCAGCCCCGACTACTTCGCCGAGTACGCACTGAAGTTCCTCGACGCCGGAGCGACGGTTATCGGCGGCTGCTGCGGGACCACTCCCGAACATATCCGCAAGATGGGACAGGCAATTCTCTCGCTGGACAAGGGGCGGCACACCCCCCGGGTGCTGCAGGTCCCCCCTTTACTGCCGGAAGCTGAAATCAGCCCCACCCCTTTGGCCGAACGCTCGCAGCTGGGTGCGGCTCTGGCTGCGGGGCGCTGGATCACCTCCATCGAGCTGACCCCTCCCCGGGGGGTCAGCTTGGAGAAAACTTTGTCCAAAGCCAGCAGTCTTGAGCACAGGGGCGTGACCTGCATCAACATCCCCGACGGCCCGCGGGCTTCCAGTCGGATAGCCGCGCTGGTCACCGCCCTGGCCATCGAAGGGATCGGTAGTATCGAGACCATGCCCCACCTGACCTGCCGGGACAAAAACATCATCGGCCTGCA
>DSBN01000316.1 GCA_011046055.1 Sediminispirochaeta sp.
CAGCTGCTCCCGCTGTCTGGACTGCGTGGCCGCCTGCCCCCAGGATAGCCTCAAGTTTTCCCCGGATCTCTAAAGCCGTATCCTCCTAAGAACCGATGTAGTCGCGCAGCGTCTGGGCCGACCGCAGGGGCGTCCCCTGGCAGACCCACATCCCCAGATGCTCAAATCCGCCGGTCTCCTGCGTATAGGGGAGGAACTCCAGGTATATCCCCGCCCCCGGTCCGTTATGGAGCACCATGTTGTAGGCCGGTTCTTTACCGATCCGCGGCATGATCTCAAGTATCGCCCGGATCGCATCGTGAATCCCCTCGGCCACCGCCTCCAGCTCACCCCGGGAGAGCTCCGACAGGTACTGCTTGCCCACATCCCGTAGCAGCAGCATCATTTTGAAGGGACGCTTCATAAAATAGGGTACCAGCAGGACCGCGCTTCCGTAGTCTTTGATCTCCAGCTCACGGGGATTTTCCTCCAGCAGGTACTTGCTGAAGAACTGCCGGTGGCGAGTGAAAAAGCACCAGTTGTTATAAAAGCTCCGAGGCATGATATTGCTCCAGGATATCTGCTGGTGCCCGTGCACCAGCGAACCTCCGACCGCGGCGCCGTAGTTCTTTATGATCGAGACAAAACCGGAGGTCTCCTTCTGACTGCGCCACTGGGAGCTGGGGGGCATGTAGGATTCGGAGTTGTACAGCAGGGTCCTCTCCAGGGCGGCCAGCCGTTCCAGCAGCACGATCCGGTCTTCCAGGGGCATGTTCTGCCAGTCCCGGTCGTGGTAGGAGGAGCTCCACTGCAAAAAGTGCATTCCGTAGGAGATGCGCCCCCGGTGGCTCGGGTCGGGGTAGAGCGCCTCCGAGAGCCACTTCTCCTCCACCTGTTCGGGGGGAAAGAGTATTGGGAAGAGGTTTTTGTTGATAAAGGTGAAGCCCTCGCTGAGCTCGGCCACATCCACCGCACCGGTGGTCTGCCCGGTGCAGACCGGACAAGGACCCTGCTTCTTCTCCTCTGACGACGAAGAGACTTCGGCGAGGTTGTCGTGGGGTCGTTTGGCCCGCTTTGAGTTGTAGATCACCAGAGCACCGTCCCGGGGATCTATTTGACACAGCGCATCCGGAGCGTGATTGATCAAGTCGTCGTCGCTACGAAACAGCTGGACCAAGTCGTCGACGCTGATGTTTTCAATGTCCCGGTTTTCCAGCTTTTTCTCCAGCTCCTCTCGGCTGAGCCTACGTCTATTCTCCATACTCTATCCCCATGGCTTCCAACAGTCTACGGGTCATCTCCTCCCAGGTGAAGTAGGGAACCGTTATCCGCAGCGCCTGCTGCCCCATTTGACGGGCTAACTGGGGATCTTCAAGCAGAATCGAGAGGGCCTGGACAAAAGCCTCTCGATTGTCGCTGGGAGCGACAATTCCCCCTTGACCGACCAGGAGCTTGCCGCTCTCCGACTCCTTCTCCGCGTAATCCACCGGAATCTCGGCGTAGTCCTCGGTCAAGAGGTACTCCAGTACGAAGGGTATTTTATCACTGCCCACCACCGGTACCGCCTCCGCGGCGGCTTCCTGCACGGACATACCGAAGCCCTCCATCACCGAGGGGGAGCAGTAGATCGAACTGATGGCATAGATATCGGGGAGTCTTTCCGCTTCGTGGCCTATCACCAGGACCGAATTTTCTACCCCCAAGTCGCGGATCAGCTTGGTCAACTCCTCGTAGAGCTCCTCCACGCTCTCCTCGATGGAGATGATGAGCTTGATATCGGAGTGTCTTTTTTTGACCTCGGCGAAAGCTCTGATCAAGAGATCTTTTCGCTTGGTCTGATCGGTGCGGCTGATCTCGGTGATGAACCGAGATTCCTGTAGCTCGTTTCTATCAATCCCCGAGCGGGAGGAGAGAAAGTCCCACAGCTCGCTCCGCGGGGAGACTTGGTGGGGGTAGAAGCGACTGGTGTCCACACAGGGGGGTAAAAAGAGCTTGCTTGACCGCTGGTAGTCCTTTTCCAAAGAGTCGCGGATCAGGGAGCTGGTGGCGGCCACGTAGTCGAGTTGGTCGATGAAGGAGCGCTCGGTGGCGATCCTCTCGTCCACCCGCAGCTTCTCCCAAGTCTCCGGAGGCATGTTGCGTTTTTTCACCGCTCCCAGAGAGTGGGGTATCCATAGGTGGGGTCTGGGCTGACTCAACTTTTGGTTCAGTTCCACCCCCAAAAGTGCCGCATCCCAGTAGTGGCTGACCATCAGCTCGATATCTCGTCCCTCCTGGTCCAGGACTCGGTAGAGGAAATCGACCAGCTCGGGGATCTGCTCTTTCATGTCCTCCTTGCGGACGAAGTCTTTCGTCGAATCCTCGAGGTAGAGGATGCGCATGTGTTCGTTTTTGTAGCGAAAACCGACCCGCTCCTCTCCGCTGCGGGGGTCTTTGTAGCCGCCGCGGTTGGCAATAGTGATTTTGAATCCGAACGCAGACAGTACCTCGCTGAGTTGGTTGACGTAGACATTCTGCCCCCCCGTGTCGGGGAGACCGGAGACGACTTGCCATTGGTGAATTCCATGGTTGGTGATCATCAAGATGTGGGGCCGCTTCGAGTCTAAAAAAGCCTCGTGTAGTTCCGGATAATCGGATGGTAGATTCATACTTGCTTCCTCCTTCGTTCTATGGTCGTGGCGACACTTTATAGGCCGTCGGAGAACCTATATCTGACCCGTTTCTTAGCGGTGAACCTGAGACAAAACCAAACTCTAGCCCCCCAAGAGCTCGAAGTACTCGAGCCCCTCCCGAACCCCGGCGGCGTAGGGAGCAGAGGCCATATAGATGTCCGGCAGGGGATGCTCCTTTTTGAACTGCTGCAGTTCCGGCTTGGCGTTAGCCACGATAATTCCCCGCATGAACTCTTCAAACATGGAGCGGTCGTTTCCGCTGTCGCCGGCGACGATGATCTGCTCCACGTCCAACTTGAGTAGGTTGAGAATGAAGCGTATTGCCTGCCCCTTACCCGCAGCTGCGGGGATAATGTCCAGGTCCCGTCCGCTGGACCACACCACCTGACACAGGCCGTCCCCTTCGTATTCGGCCCGCCTCTTGATCTCCCGGACCATCGCCTCCGGGTTCTGAACTTCATCCAGGTAGCAGCTCACTTTGAGGTCGGTGTTGAAATGGTCGGGCTGCATTCTTACCCCTTCCAGACCTTCCAGCAGCTTGAGGGCTTCGCTGCGGGAAAAATCCTCCATCAACATATCCCTCCACACGTGCAGGGGATCCTGGTCGCGATGAAAGGGAGGGAGGTAGATTTCCGTTCCTACCTGCGAGACTATCGCATCGGGCTGGGGAATTCCCTCCGATTCGAAGCCGTCGATCACCTGTTCGAGCCGCCGTCCGGTGGAGAGAATCAGAAAAAGCTCGTCCGACTCTCTCATTCGGCCTAGTTCGCGGCTCAAAGTCTTCAGCTCCTTCCGGTCCCCCGTCAAGGTGTTGTCGATATCCGAGGCCAGTACCGTCTTCACATCCATACGACCCTCCATTTAAAACAAAGGGGTCCCGACGTGCCTTGCGAGCCCATCGAAACCCCTATAAATCGTGTTACCATCATCACCTAGATGATAATATTAATTTGCCGAAAAGGCAAAAATCTATACTATTCGGTCACCACCGGGTATCCGTTGTTGGCCCAGCCCTGAGGTTCGTTGGCGGGAGTGCCCATACCACCCCTCATGGAGACGGCGTCGTAACCGAGGAACCGGAGTGCACCTACGGTTTGACCGGCGGTCTGGCCGGTGTAGCAATAGACAATAATCTTTTTGTCCGTGGGTAGGCCGGAAAACTGACTCTGCATGCCGTCGCCCCATGCGATGTTTTTGGCCCCGGGTACGTGCCCCGCATCATAGGCGTCTTTCTGCCGGATCGAGAGGATATAGATGTTTTCATCACCGGCGTCGACCATCTTTTTCACATTTTCCTCGGAGACGATGTTCGAGGCGTACATGGTGCCGCTGACGTCAGCCAAACTTTCAAAGTAGTCGACGAAGGCCTCCCGCAGAATCGGGTCTACCTCTATGCCGGACTTACCGGGAAACTCCGAGGCTTCCTGGGTGATCACATCCTCGAATCCTTCCTGGCGGGAGATCCCCAGGTTGTAGCCGAAGCGGACCGATTTGGCCTGCACGCCTATAAAGTTGAGTAGGGCGTTAGCCTGGTTGGCGGTCTGTCCGGTGTAGCAGTAGACCATTACCGGTTTGTCGGTGGGCAGAAAATCGATAGACTTGGCGATGTCCGGACCCCAAGGTACGTTGACCGCGCCTTTCACATGCCCTTCGGCATAGACATCGGGCTGACGGATATCGAGAATCAACATATCTTCGCCGGCTCGGACCTTCTCCAGAAAGGCATCCTCGGCGATCATATAGTTGGAATTGGCCGAAAGGGCGGAGAAATGCTTGTCCACCGCTCCCTGCAGTACCTCAACCTTGGAAACGGTCTCTTCCTGGGGAGCCGCGGAAGTCTCCTCTTCCTGTCCGCAAGAGACAAAACCCAAAATAGCAATAATCAACAGCAGACTTACTACCGTTTTTTTCATAAAAATACCTCCGAAATATTATTTAGCGGCTTTGCACCGCTAAAAGCGACCCAACGAGCCGCGAAGAGCACTACTTGAAAGTTCTGAGAAGACTAAGATCCATCCTGCATTGTGGGAGCAGGAGCATCGCCTTTCTCAGGCATCTGCACCGGCAGACTGGGCATCGACGACCACTCCACCCAAGCACCGTCGTAGAGTTTCAGGTTCTTGTAGCCGGCGTTGTAGAGCGCCAGATGGGTTTGAGCTCCGCGAATGGAGGTCTTGCAGAAGAGAATCACCGTATCGTCGGGCTCGACCCCCAGTTCCAGGTAGTTGATCCGAATCTGGTCGGCGGGTTTGTAGGTCCCGTCTTTGAAGTTGTTGTTCTCGAAATTGAACAGGATGGATCCCGGAATGGTTCCGGCCTGGTACTCCTCAAGGCTACGGGTGTCCACGATACAGGTATCCTCCTGAGGTTCGTTCACCTGAGCCTTCACCTCGTCCAGGGTGGCGATCATGGTGTCATCAAAATCCTCCGCCTGGTAGGTGACCGGTGTCACCGTGACTCTATCGCTGTCCACGGATGCTCCGGCGTCTCTCAAAGCGCTCATACCTCCACTGACAACCTTGATCTTCTCTTCCGGGTGTCCGTAAGCCTTCATGGTCCACCACAGACGGGCGGAATCCATATTTTTATTGGTATCGTAAATAACAACGGTGGAATCCTTGGAGATTCCGCGGCTGCCCAGCACTTCCTCGATCTGGGCTTTTGGGCCGACCAGGTTGGGATAGGGCTCCATAACCACGATATCTGCGCGGCTTATATTGACCGCTCCTGAGACGTGCTCCATCTGGTAGTAGTTCCCCGACTGGGTATCCACCAGCACCGCATCACCGCTATCGACCATGCTGAGCGCTGTTTCAGCGTCGATGATTGTCTCTCCCCTCTCGGCGAAATCGGGTCCGCAGGAAATCAGCAAGACCACCGATAGCGCGAGAAGAACCTTTAGGCCAACACGCAGTACCTTCATTCTTTACCTCCAAATTGCTACAAACTAAGCTTCAAAATTGTTACATCAAGCTTTTCATTTTTTCAAAAACATTATATACATAATGGTGATGAATTTACAGAGTTTATTTCACTTTTTTCGCAAAAATTTGTTGTTTTTTATCTTCTTCGTAGTAAATATATTCTTTTTGTCACAATATCCGTTTGTCCACAGCGACGAACCTTGGTTAAGCGGACTAAGCGGTGCAATAATTGAAGCGGGATCATTTATCACCACCGAACCGTTCTTCGATCTGCTGCCACGGTACCCCCACGCGATCAAAGTCCTCTTTCACGCGCTGCAGATCCCTCTGATAGCACTGTTCGACAACACCCCCTTCTCCGTGAGGCTCCTGTCACTGCTGGCCGCGACCGCGGCCCTTTGGCTCTTTCACCGGATCACTCGAGCCGGTCTGGGCGAGAGAACCGCCGGCCTCCTCACCCTGCTGCTGGCCTTGGACATCCAGTTTATCTACCAAGCGCATTTCGCGCGCCAGGAGATGCTGCTGCTCACGGTCCTCCTGGGGGCGGGACTCTGCTACATGAAGTCCCTAGAGACGGGGGAGCGACGCTGGATCAGACTCTGCGCCGCGGCCATAGCACTGAGCATAGGGATACACCCCAACAGCTTTTTGATCTCCCTGGTCATCGGAGGTTTTTTGCTTGTCGACCTTTCGTGGCCCCTCGGCATGAGCCGGAGACAGGCGGCGGGGAGATTTGCTGAATACACGGCTATCCTCGCCTTGGGAGCCTTGCTTTTCGTCGCCCTCAGTTTCTGGATGGATCCCGATTTTCTTCGGAATTACGGCGCGTTCGGACGGAGTGTCGGGGTTGCCGAACCCCTGTACATGAAGTTCTTCCGCTTTCCCGACTTCTACGCCAAGCTCTACCACGGGATCAGCGGGACTTACTACACCCCCGATATCAGGCTGCAGTTCTTTCTCTTCGCCGTGGCGCTGGCTGGCGCAGTCTTGCAGCTCTTTTTCCACCCCCAATCCCGGCCCTGGCACCTGCGTCTGATAGCCGGACTTTTGATGCTCAACCTGGGAACTCTGGTCCTGGGAAAGTACAGCCAGCCGAGCATCATCCTACACTTCCCCCTCTACCTGCTCCTACTGGGAGGTCTGATAAAAACATTAGGAACTCTGATCTCCTCTCCGAGATGGCGCATAACCGTCGCGGCCATTATTATCGGTGCGGCGGGCTTCAACAGCGCGTTCAACCTGGCCCGAGAGTTTCACCTCATCGGACCAAAGGCGAATACCGAGTACGAATCCTATCGAGACTATACGGAGAACATTGGCAGATACATCCCCCCCGAAGCAACGGTCCTGGCCAACCTGAACACCCAGTACTACTTCAGCGCCGGGCAGCTCTATGACTTTCGGAATCTCGCCTTCTTGGATGATCGGGGTCTCACTTTTAGTGGATACATGAGGAGTCGAGGGATAGAGTACATTCTCTACCCCGAGGAGATGGACTATATATACCAGCACCGGCCGGTGTGGAACATACTCTACGGCAATCTCTACCCCTACTACCGGCGGATGCAGGACTTCTTGTCAGCAGAGACGGAACTCCTGGGCAACTTCTCCTCCCCGGTCTACGGGATGAGAATCGCCAAGCTTTCGGGAACACGGAACTGGCAGGTGAGAGTCTATCGGGTCCTCCCCGACTCCGGGGACGCGGTGGACAGGTAGGAGTAGATCTCTTGGTATAGCTCCAGAAATCCCGCATCCACGCTGCTCCGCGGACGGGATAGCTTGACCGGCAGCTCGTGCAGCCGATAGCCGCCGCCCCACTCTTCTCCGTCCGGAACCATCACCAGTATCCGATCAGCCAGACTTATCGCCTCACCAATATCATGGGTCACAAAGATCGCCGAAAATCCGTGCTCCTCCCACATTCGCAGCAGCAGCCGCTGCATCTCTTCCCGTCGCTGAGCATCCAGACTACCGAACGGCTCGTCCATCAGCAGTAACGACGCTCCGCTGACCAGCGCCCGGGCCAGGGCCGCCCGCTGCTTCATCCCGCCGGAGAGCTGATGGGGGAAGTAACGCAGGTAATCCGTCAGCCCGAGTTCGGCCAGGATGTTCTCCGCGCGCCCCTCCATCGCTTCGCGCCGGTGGACATCTCCACCAACTTTGATAGGAAAGACCACGTTGGACCAGACCCGTTTCCAAGGGAAAAGCTGGTCGAACTCTTGAAAGACCATAACCGCCTCGGGGCAGGGCCCGTTCAATCTTCGGCCTTGAAACAGGACCCGCCCGGTGCTGGGAGAGATAAAGCCGCCCAGAGTCTTCAACAACGAGGTCTTCCCGCAGCCCGAGGGACCCAGAACGGCGACGAACTCCCCCCGTTCAATATCCAGATCGATTCCCTGGAAGACTCTCCGTCCTCTCCCCTCCTCGCCCCGATACCAGAGCCCGAGAGCTCGGGCCTCCAGGAGCCTCTCCCCCTTCGAACCGATCAAGAGGCTCCTCCCCATTTTTTCACGCTGATTTTCTCCAGAGCCTCAAAAAAGAGCTCCTCGAAGAGGATACCGATACCCATGATCAAGAGAATACCGGCGAACAGGCCCTGACTATCCATAAACACTCTCTTCTGAAAGATATACCACCCCAACCCGCCGCTGCCTCCGGCAGCTCCAAAGACCATTTCGGCGGCGATCAACGCCCGCCACGCCCGGGCCCAGCCGATTCTCAAACCCGACAGGAGGTGGGGTAGCGCCCCCGGTATTATCAAGTGCAGCAGCCTCTGATGCAGCCGTAGGTTGAAGTTACGACTCACATCGTAGAGGTGCTGGGGGATGGTCCTGATACCGGCAACGATGCTGGTACTTAGAGGCCAGAGAACCGAATGAACGATGATCCACAGTACCGCCGTCCGGCCGGTACCGGCCCAGAGAATCAGAATCGGCAGCAGGGCAATACCCGGTAGGGGGTGCATCAGCACCACCAGGGTGTCGACCCAGACGGCCATACCGCGCCCCACCAAGCTGCCCAGACTCAGCAGTAGCGCCAGGACAAGCGCCAGAAAAACCCCCTCGAATATTATCAGTAGGGAAAAACCTATCCGTTCGCTCAGCGTTCCGGCCAGGAAGTCCTCCGCCATGGTCTCCAAAACCCGGCTCAATGGGGGAAACAGCAGCGGCGATATACCGCTCAAGCGCGGAACCAGCTCCCACAGGATCAAGACCAACAGAACAAAGGCGATACGGTTCACCCTCCGGTTCCGGTTCTCCCTGGACGTCCCGGGAGTCCCCTCCTCGTCGCGTGAAATGTCTCCGTAGTTATCTCGTTCCCTCATATCGCCCATAGATCCAGGCCTACCGCGGCCCCGTGAGTACATCCGCCTCCGAAGGCCGGCCTTGAAGGTAGCGGTGGCGGTGCATGAAATCGATGAACTCTCCCAGCCCGAGGATCTCATCTCCATAGATCAGTCCATCGGCAGACAGGTACCCAGCCAGTTCAGCGGGCTGGATATTGTACTCCCGGGCCAAGTAGTCGATGGTATCCTCCGAGGGGTCTTCCAACAGCGTACTGCTCCGTTCAATTGCCCGGCGCAGCGCCGGTAGCAGCTCTTCGTCGCCGATCTCTTTCTCTTCGAGAACCACTCCGACGATGAAGGTGAAGTCCCCGCCGAAGGCCTCGGTGCCTGAGAGAATCTGCCTTATCCCGGGCTTCTCCAGTTCCTCCATCAGGTAGGGAGGACTGGTGAAGTGGGCGTCCACCCCCCGCGGACTCAGCAGCGACTGCATCCCGTCGGGGTGGTTCATGGTGACCAGCAGGTCGTCCAGAGCTGTCGCCTCCCCAAGCTCCCTTTCACAGGCCATAGAGAGCAGAATGTGCTGTATGCTCCCCGGCTGCGGCAGGGCGATCCGGTGCTCGCTCCTAAAATCACTCAAACTCTCGATCTGCTCGTTTTTGCTGGTCAGCCCCAACGGCGCCTGGGAGAGACCGGTAAAAATCTTCCAATCCATCCCACGATCGAAGCCGATCAGAAAAGGGGGGATCCCCACAAATCCGACGTCTATCC
>DSBN01000073.1 GCA_011046055.1 Sediminispirochaeta sp.
ACTGGGAACCGAACCGGTTCTGCCGCTTCTGTTTCGTCTGTCCATCCCGATGATTCCCGGGATAGACAGTCGAAAAAGAAGCAGCAGTACCGGTTCGGTTCCCAGTCGTGCATCACCCACGGTGGCTTGCTTACTTTGCTTCATACGACGACTCCTGTTGTTGATTGAGAATACCGGTGAGAACGGCTTCGATCTTTTTTATCGACTCTAAAAAAACGTCTATTTCCTCAGGGCTCAGCTGTTCCTTCACCTGCTGGTCCACCCTTTTGAGAATGGAAAAAAAACTCCCCCGCATTCCCTCGGCTCTGTCGGTCAATTCGACGATGCTGCCTCGGCGGTCTCGGGGGTCGATGGTCTTGCGGACTAGCGACTTTTTTTCAAGAGTTGCCACCGCCCTGGCGACCGCTCCCTTGTCCAGCCGGTACATCCGGCAGAGTTCGTGCTGGTGCAAGGATTTGTGGTGGAAAAGGGCGATGAGTATGTGAAATTGTCCGCTGCCGAGCTCGATGCCCTGTTCTTTCAGCAGCGATGTCACCACTATACGGTGGAGGCGGTGGGCGATGCTCAGGTGGCGTCCTATTGGTTCGTGCTCCATGGCACAATGGTAAGAAAAAATTGTTGACTTGTCAACAAAAAGTGGGGTGCCCAGCGAGATTTGCTCCGCTTTTTCATTGCTTAAACTTTTTTTGCAAAAATTAAAAACTTTTGATAAACTGAGCTCACTACCGATTCAGGAGGAAAAAATGTTAGACGAATCCCTATTGTCCACGCGCACTTCGAGAATGGGTTCCAGTGCGATACGAGAAATATTGAAGGTCCTCGCCCGTCCGGGGATTGTATCTCTGGCCGGGGGGATGCCGGCGCCGGAGGCCTTTCCCATGGACCATGTGGAGGGGCTTTTTGGAAAAGTCATCTCCAAATACGGTAGCGACGCGCTGCAGTACGGCACCACCGAGGGCTTCACCCCCTTGAAAGCCGCTCTGGCGAAGTACCTGAACGGTCGCGGTATTCAGACCAAGGCCGAGCAGATCAACATCACTACCGGCAGCCAAGGGGTCTTGGACGCGCTGGGGAAAATCTTTGTCTCCCCCGGCGACGCCATCGCCGTGGAGGCGCCCACCTATTTGGGCGCCCTGCAGGCCTTCAACCCCTACGAACCAGAGTACGTGGAGATGGAGACCGACGAGCAGGGTTTGATCCCCGAGTCCATGGAGGAGGTGGTCCGGAAGCACCATCCCAAGCTGGTCTACCTGGTACCGACCTTTCAGAATCCCACCGGACGGACCATACCGTTGGAACGCCGCCGGCAGATCGCCGAGATCGCCGCCCGACACAACGTACTGGTCGTCGAAGACGACCCCTACGGACAGCTGCGCTACCGCGGCGATCATGTCGCGCCGATCCAGTCTTTCGCGCCGGAGCAGGTGATCTACTGCGGTTCCTTCTCCAAGGTATTCGCGCCGGGGCTGCGGGTAGGCTACTATGTGGCTCCCGACTTTGTCCGGGAGTGGCTGATCAGGGCGAAGCAGGGGGTAGATCTGCACACCAGTTCTCTTTCTCAGGCCTTGGCCGCGGAGTTTCTCGCCGAGGGACTGATGGAGCAGCACCTGCCGAAGATTATCAAGCTCTACAAGCCGAAGCAGGAGGCGATGCTGCAGGCGCTGCGGGATTTCTTTCCCGACAGTTTCCGGTGGACCGAACCGGAAGGGGGGATGTTCATCTGGGCGGAAGGTCCGAAAGGCTTGGATACGGTCGAGCTCTACCACCGGGCGGTGGAGAAGAAGGTCGCTTTTGTGCCGGGACGCTACTTCTACACCCGGGAGGGCGCCGGTGCCGAGACGATGCGCCTGAACTTCACCATGGCTGACGAAGAGACCCTCCGGGCCGCGGTCCAGCGACTATCCGAGGCGATCAAAGAGACTTAGTAGAGGAACAATAGCCCGTCAAATCTATCCTATGGACTGTGAAAAAAGCCGAGTCTTAGGTTATAATACACGGTATGTGGTGGAAGATGGTGTTTTCACTCTTGGGTGTCATGGTACTCGCCTCCTGCGTTACAGGGCTCGGCGAGGTGGAGGTGGGGGAGGTGGAGCTCCTCCTACGCGACAAAGAGGGCTGGGCAGTAGAGCGCCTGCTGCCGGGCGAAAGGTACGAGATGGAGATCAGAGTTTTCGATACATCGGGCGGGGAGATCTCCAACCCGGATCACCGGGACTTCATTCTGCATAATCGCGGATCCGTCGAGATCGTCCGCCAGACTATGTTCGGTCTGGAAATAGAGACCTCCAAGGAGACCTTTCACCCTGCCGGAGAGCCGGCTTACTCTTTTGATCTGGCCCTGGCGGGAAATCCCTATCCGGCTCAGACCTACGATTTTGATCTGGACTGGGACCGTTATACCAGGATCGATTACAGCGGCGCCGACGGCGAGGAGGGCGAGGGGGGAAGTCCCGGCAGCTCCGCCTCGGGAGAGACGGCGGACCAGGTAGACGGCGAGTCCGGCGACCGAGGGGAGGAGGGCGAGGACGGACGGGACGGCCTCGATGTGAGCCTGCTGGTTCTCACCTACGATCATGGGGGCGAGGATCGCTTACTCTTTTTCGATGTGCAGCGCCGCGTGCTCTATCTCACCGCGAAGAAGCTCATCACCGTTGACAGCAGCGGTGGTGACGGAGGGGATGGGGGCGACGGCGGTTCCGGCGGCCGTGGGGCGGAATTCTACGACGAAGAGACCGAGGAGACGGTTCGGGGCAAGGGCGGACGTCCCGGTTCCGGCGGCGACGGTGGGGACGGAGGCGACGGTGGGGATATCACGATCATTTCTCCGGACCACCGCCTTTTCAACTATATAGCACCCGTAGCTGAGGGTGGCCGCGGCGGAAGGGGCGGCTCGGCGGGCAAAGGTGTGGGCAGCGGCGGAGGATTTTTTCTGAGCTTTTCCCTTGACGGAAGGTCCGGAGAGGACGGAAGGAATGGGAAGGTTCTTTTCCGAACCATCGACCGCGGTGAGCTGGAGCATTATCTGGACATGATAAACGCCGAAGGCTTTGATCCGGGACGAATCGCGGGGTATTAGGCGAGGTTTCGTCTGACCGCGTAGTCAAGCAGTTCCTGGTACTTTTTGTCCAGGCGATGTATTTCCAATATCTGGGCTTGTCGGGGAGGTGTCTTCCCCACGCTGTTCGTCTCCGTCTGTTCCAATGTATCCCCCGCAACCGGAACCGCCGACGGCTCGGGCAGGAGTTGCTGCAACCTCGCTGGGTCGGCCTCGTATTTTTCAACCAAAAAATCAATCGATTTTTCGCTCAGCGGCATCCCGTGGTAGTTGACCAGCACGTGGGCCAGACGGTGAATCGGAGTCCGTACGTTTTTCTGGACCTCCCGCACCAGGGAGACCGCCATCCCGGCCTTGGCGGTGGCGGACATGTCGAGCTCCACCGATGCGAGGTAGGGGGCGTTGGAGCTTTCGACGGCGTATTGAATTTCGAAGCGGCTTATCTGCAGGTCCTGTTCCAAGCGCATGGCGATATCTATGGCCAGCTTTTTGTAATCGTTCATATGGGGAGTCCGGTTTTCCCCAAAAGTGCCCAGCAGCTTGTGAACCTCTTTGGCGAAACGGAGTTTCTCGCTTTTAGACAGCTCTATATGTTTCTCTACAATACGAATGCCCCGGCTTTTCTCTCCGGGGGTCAGTAGGTGGAGGGGAAACTTCTTGGCCGCGTTGGACTTGATTTCCTGATACTTCGCCTCGCTCCGTCGCAGGGCGGTGTAGCGCTTCTGCATCTGGAGGTTTGCCGCCCGCAGGGAGCGGTGCAGCGCCAGGGCTGTGCTGAGCTGCAACAGCTTATCGTGCAGCTCTTTGCTGCTGTACTTTTTCCGGCGTTGAAAGGGGATGTTGCCGGTCTGTTTTTTGAGTTCCCTGTACAGTTCCTCGATGGCCTGTAGGATATTGCGGTACATCCGGTCCACGGTGCTCAATACCGGGGTGGCCGCCGGCACAATGTCCACCGGGTTGGAGTCGACGAAGAGCTCGGCCATGGCACGCAGCTTGTTGTTCCGCAGGTAGGCCGCTTTGCGGAAGGCCAGGCGGTGGCGGTCGAGCTGCTCCGAGGCTTCGGTGAAGTTCTTCGAGCCTATATAGCGCAGGGAAAAAACCGGGATATCGCGACCGGCCAGCATCTCGTAGGCCAGGGTGAAGATCTCCTCGGCATCGGCCAGGCTCATCATATCGAAATCGTGCTCTTCGCCGGCGCTCAATACCCGCCAGATGAACCCCTCGGTGCGGGGCCGGCCCGTCTGCCTGTCGGGAGGGCGTCCATGGAAGCGCCTCTCTATCAGATCGGCCACCGCCGGTGAGGAGGGGCTCACCTTCTCTATGAGCTTGGTGAGTCTGTCGGCAACCGCCGAACGTTCGTCTTCGATACGGGCGTAGAGACCGTTTTTGCGGTAGATTTCGATTCTCTGCGCCGCCAAGGCCAGAGCGGGATCGTCGCTCACATCCAGTATCGCCGCTTCGATGGACTCGTTGAAGGCGTCGGGGTTTTCTAAGAGGTGCATCGCTGCCAGCAGCTTCCGGTTCTCCTGATCGTAGTAGTGGAGCGCCTCGTTTCGGGCGTAGAAGATCAGCTCCGGCAATCTGACCAGGGAGCCTCGCAGGGCGTTTTCGCCCTTTTCCAGGTCCTGGCCGCGGGTCATTTGGTAGACGAAACGGACCAGAATGGCCGCCGCACCGGCGATGATCGTGTACATGGCGAAGTAGATGAAGAGGTTCGAGGGGGCGTTGGTCCCGTAGCCTAGATGATACCCTCCCTGCAAGGCCAGGTAGGTCACCGGACCGGCGGTCCAAGCCAGTTGGACGATCGTCCGGCCCCAGGACTCTTTGCGGGCGGCCCCAGCCACCCTTTTGAGGAAGTCTTCTCCCAGGTACTCCAGGTTGTTGGAAAATGAGGTTCTTCGGGAAAATAGTCGCAGACGTCTGATCCAAGTCATTGCATTCACTTTAATATGAAATTAGCTTCAAGGCAATTTTTTTGTATGACAACAAATTCCGGTGGGCCATCGAGTCAGAAATGGGCCAAGACCGGGAATGATCACATCCACTTCGCCTCGGTCTTCACCTCCGGTTGGTGAACCTCCGGGAGGATATCTTCCTCCTCGATCACTCGGATCTCCGCCCACCGGCCGGAATGAAAGCGCAAGAACACCAGCACTCCCAGAACCACCACAAACGCGATGAACAGCACCCACATCCGCAGCGGCCCCACCCCGAGGATTCTGATCAATATATAGGAGGCGATTCCCAAGAACCAGTGCATGGATACGGAGATGTACATGGTGACCTTGGTGTCTCCGGCTCCTCTCAGCGCGCCGGAGAAGACCAGCTGGGTGATGTCGGCCAGGGTGTAGATCGCCGCTAATCGCAGCATGGACTCGGCCAAAAGGACCAACGACCCATCCTCCGGTCCGAGACCGCCGGCGAAGAGGGCCACTAACGGTCCGGCGCCGAACACGAAGACGCCCATCATCACCGCTGCGTAGCTGTAGCCCACGCGAAGGGCCAAGAATGTGGCCTGCCGCGCCCCCTCGGGGTTGCCGCCCCCCATCTGCCGCCCCACCAGGGAGGTGACGGCGATTCCCAGGCCAATCATCGGAACGAAGGCGACCATGTCATAGTTGAAAGTGATGGTCACCGCGGCGGCCACATCGGGGCCCATGGAGTGCATCAGCTGAACGAAGAGGTTGAAGCCGAAGACGTTGAGAAAGAGCTCGCTTCCCGCGGGTGTCCCGAATCTAAGAAGACGGCGCATTAGATCGAGGCGAAGCTTCCAGCGCTTCCCGTGGGCGTACTCGATGTAGAACCCGTGGTGGAGGTAAAAAAACAGAAGAATCATGAAAATGGTCGCGCTCCCGGCGACGGTGCCTAGGGCGGCCCCCCGGATACCCAGGGCGGGAAAGCCCAGCTTTCCGAAGATCAACACGTAGTTGAAGGGGATGTTGACGAACATGCCGATAAAATTGGCCACCATGACCAGCTTGGACTGACCGATACCGAGGAAAAAACCCACCAGTGTCTGGCGGAGCAAAATGAAAACGGCGCCGAACATCAGTATTCGGAAATAGGCGAACTCCAGTGCTACCTGTTCCGGAGAATGACCGAGCAGAAAAAAGAGTCGGTGGACCAGCGGTATGAGCGGCAGCAGCAGGGGGGTGAAGAGCAGGGAGAGGTAGATTCCTTGGGCGGTCGTCTCGATGCAGCGCTCCTTTCGATGAGCTCCGAAATACTGGGCGACCACGGCGTTGGTATAACCGACGGTCCCGGCGAAAAAAGCGGTGAAGACGAAGGTCGACAGTCCTCCGCTCATCGAAGCGGCGATGGAGAGCTTGCCGAAACGGGAGAGAAAAAGTCGATCCACAAATTGCATTATTGTTTCCGAGGCTTGGCTGGCGATCATCGGCAACGCTAAGGCGAGCAGTTCTCGAAAGCTCGGCGGTGGGATTTTTCCTTTTTTCTCCATGGACCCAATATATGCGAAAGCGATATCCTTGTACAGAATTTCGTCGGCTTTTGCCCGAACGGTGAGCCAGCATGTGCCGGTAGAACAGTAAAAATTTGAATGATATGAAAAAATCAGACAAAAAAATCTCTAAGATCATGTAAAGTAGTACTATAGGACACTTAAAGATGAAAATAGTTTCGCAGAAACCTTGATTTTTTTCACTAAATTATTTAGTATTCAAATGAAAATGTATCAAACTTAGGAGGAATCATGAAGAAAAGACTACAAATTACTATGATTGTACTACTTGTGCTGAGCGTACCGGGCTTTCTCTTTGCCGGCGGACAGCAAGAAGAGGGCGCGGAGACTATAAGCTTTGCCGGATCCGGCGGCTACCCGCCATTTAATTTCATCACCGAAGACAACGAGGTAGAAGGCTTCGACGTGGATGTGGCCGCGGAGATCGCTGAGCGGATGGGACTCGAGTTGGAGTACAAGACCACCGCGTGGGACGGAATCATCGAAGGACTTCGGGCCGGACGCTACGATGGGATTCTTGGAAGTATGGCCATCACCGAAGAGAGGGAGAAGGTCGTCGACTTTTCCGATCCCTACTACTACTCAGGCCCCCAGCTGATCGTGAAGAAAGACGGCGGTATTAACGGCCCCGAGGATCTGGATTCTGACTCGGTGATCGGACTGGTCACCGGTACCACTTTTGAAAAAGACGCGGAGCAGCTGGGCGTGCAGGTTAAGTTGTACGAAGACGACAACCAGACCCTTCTGGAGCTTCTCAACGGACGGGTAGACGCGGTGCTGACCGACCGAATCGTCGGACTCAACGCCATCTCCCAGTTGAAGGACGGCGACCAACTGACCCTGGTTGGGTCGACCCTGCGAACCGAGACCATGGGCATCGCCTTTCAGGATGACGACGACGAGCTGCGTGAGCAGGTGAACGCCGTACTGCAGGAGATGCGCGATGACGGTACTCTGCGTCAGATCAGCGAGAAGTGGTTTGACGGCGAAGACATAACGGTGGAGTAGAGATTTGAACATCAATCTGCCATGGGATCTAAGCGTCGTCCCGGAGAAGTTCTTTCTTTTCCGGGACGCGGCCCTTCTGACCTTGGAGATCACCACCCTCGGCATCCTCACCGGATTGGTGCTGGGATTAATTGTAGCGCTGGGTAAGCTCTCGCAGCACCAATTCACCTCCAAACTGGCCAGCGCCTATATATTTGTCATTCGCGGTACCCCTCTGCTGCTGCAGCTGTTTATCATCTACTACGGGCTCACCTCGATAGTGACGATCCCCCCTTTTCCCTCGGCGATAATCGCGCTGGGAGTTCACAACGGCGCCTACATCGGGGAGATCTTTCGTGGGGCCATCCAATCGATCCACTACGGACAGATGGAGGCGGCCCGCTCCTTGGGTATGACTCACCGCAAGGCGATGCGGCGGATCATCCTGCCTCAGGCTTTCAAACGGGCGGTTCCGCCACTGGGAAATCAGTTTATCATCGCCCTGAAGGACAGCTCCCTGGCCAGCACCATTGCGGTGCCGGAGCTTCTTCTTCGCGGACGGCAGATGGGCTCCTCGACCTTTATGTACATGGAGATGCTGATTATTGTTGCACTGTGGTATTTGATTATGACCAGCTTGCTGACCTACGGAGTGCATCGACTGGAGCAGAGACTGAAGGTGAGTGATCATGACTAAAAAAGACGAACCGATTTTACGAATAGAACACCTGGAGAAGTACTACGGCGACCTGCACGTACTCAAGGATATCAGTATCGATGTAGCCGAGAGCGAGGTGGTGGTGGTTATCGGTGCCAGCGGTTCCGGCAAGAGCACCCTCCTGCGCTGTGTCAATTTTTTGGAGCATGCGCAAAAGGGTAACATCTACCTCGACGGCGAGCACATCAAGCCGGTGAACAAGGTGCTCAACCGCATCAGACAGGATGTGGGAATGGTCTTTCAGCACTTCAATCTCTTTCCCCATATGACGGTGATAGAGAATGTCATAGAGGGGCCGGTGCACGTGAAGGGCGTACCGAAAAAGGCGGCCCGCGAACGGGGATACCAGCTTCTGGAGAAGGTGGGCCTCGAAGACAAGGCGGAGATCTACCCGGAGATGCTCTCCGGCGGGCAGAAACAGCGGGTAGCCATCGCTCGGGCTCTGGCCATGCAGCCGAAGGTGATGCTCTTTGACGAGCCCACCAGCGCCCTCGACCCGGAATTGGTCGGCGAGGTGATCGGCGTAATGGAAGAGCTTGGCAAGGAGGGGATGACCATGGTTGTGGTGACCCACGAGATGTGGTTCGCCAAAGAGGCCGCCGATCGAGTGATCTTCATGGACGAGGGAGTGATTCTCGAAGAGGGGGCGCCGGAGCAGATGTTCAGCGCCCCGAAGGAGAAACGGACCCAGGAGTTTTTGAGGCAGATTCTCAACACTTAGAAACAAAAAAGCTCCCTCCGCCGGCAGTAGATCCGCGGCGGAAGGAGCTTCTTTTTTTTCTCAGGTCGACTCAGAAGAGTGCGACCTCCCGTCTTGTGCCGTTCTTGCTCATGTGGAACGCCTCCAGGTCTGATTGAAACATAGTGAACCTCCTTGTTTGCTCCAGGCCTGAAAAAAAAGCCGCAGCCCCGGTGGACTGCGGCGAAATTGCTCAAATCGCTTCTCTATCTACACGCAGACACACCGAACTTCTTCCGTACACCAGCTGCCGAGACAGCAAAAAATCTCACCATACTCATGTGTCTGTCGCTCCTTTTCAAAAATTTTCCAAATACTATCCGGAAGTTTAAAATTTGTCAAAAAGTATAGGTTAAAAAAGGCAAAAAACTACAGGTAGAATTGCGGTGATCGAGGGTTCGGACAGTTCGTTTGGCGAAGCAGGTGCTGAGCTTTTATCAGGCCCTTTGAGTTCTCTCCCATCGTTACTAGAAATAGCATGACATTGGGTGTCGCCGGTCAAAACTTGGTTCCGGTCAGCAATTCTCATTTTGGAAAGTGCACTTGCACTTTCCAAAATGAGAATGCCTCCAACAGTTAGAAACACAAATCATTGCTATGCAAATGAAGCAAATTCTCAATTTGGAAGTCATTAGA
>DSBN01000226.1 GCA_011046055.1 Sediminispirochaeta sp.
AGATTATTAAATATGAGGTGAGATCAAGTGGATCACCCACTATTGATGGGACTGTAAACAGAAAAGGAGCAAGATGTATTGCCTGTGGAACTCCGGTAAAGTTTGATTATATACGCAGCGAAGGTAAAGCAGGACGGATGAGAGTACGACTTATGGCTGTTGTTGCTGAAGGCAACCGTGGGAGAGTATATCTTTCTCCTACAGAGGAAATAGAGAAAGTGACGAAAGAAGCGGCACCCGAATGGAAACCTGAGCAAACTCTTCCCGTAAATCCCAGAGATTTTAAGACCCCTAATTATGGAATGAATACTTTCGGCGATCTCTTCACCGACCGGCAGCTGGTCGCCTTGAATACCTTCAGCGATTTGATCGCCGAGGCTCGGGAGAAGGCGATTGCCGATGCCGAAAAAGCGGGACTGGATAAGGACGGAGTAGGACTGGATGCCGGCGGATGCGGCGCGACCGCCTACGGCGACGCGGTGGTAACCTATTTGGCCTTTGCAGTGGATCGTATAGCAGATCGTTCTTCTTCTATATGCTCATGGGATTATGGGTATGTTAAGGTTCGTAATACTTTTGGACGACAGGCTATTCCAATGGTATGGGATTATGCGGAAGCAAATATATTTAGCAGTTCTACAGGTAATTTTATGGGGGCCATAGAGTGGATCAAGAAGGTGATCAATCAACTTCCGGCCAAAGCAGGCGGCAAGGCGGTGCAGGCGGATGTACATTCGGTTGAACAGAATAGTCTGCGAACCATTTTTGCTACCGACCCGCCCTACTACGACAATATCGGTTACGCCGACCTAAGCGATTTTTTCTACGTCTGGCTGCGCAGGGGCTTAAAACACATTTATCCCGATCTCTTTAAGACTATGCTGGTTCCCAAGACGCAAGAGCTGGTGGCTACACCCTACCGATTTGAAGGCAACAAACATAAGGCAGAAAACTTCTTTGAGAGCGGAATGAAAGCTGCATTTGGGGTAATGCATGCGAACCACAACGTTCGAGTATCCCTTGTCTTTATACTACGCCTTCAAACAGGCGGAGAGAAAGGACGACGGCGGCATCGCCAGTACCGGTTGGGAAACGATGCTCAATGCGTTGATCGAATCCTGGTTCCAGGTGCTCGGAACATGGCCCATGCGTACAAAGCTTTCTAATAGGGCAATCGGACAAGGAACCAACGCCCTGGCTTCGTCCATCATCCTTGTATGCCGGAAGCGGCCGGAGGATGCTCCTGTTACTACCCGGGGCAAGTTTATCAGTGAACTGCATAAAGAGCTCTCCGCGGCGGTGAAGACGATGCTCGAGGCGAGTATTCCTCCGGTCGACCTGCAGCAGGCGGCCATCGGGCCCGGCATGGCGGTGTACTCTAAGTATTCGGAAATACGTGAAGCCGCGGGGACCATGAAGATTCACGACGCCCTGGTGCTCATCAACCAGCACCTCGACGAAGTGCTCGGCGAGGCGGAGAGCGACTACGATGAGTACACCCGCTGGGCGGTGAGCTGGTTTGAGCAGTTCGGCACCGCAGAAGGTGACTACGACAGTGCCGAAGGACTCGCCAAAGCAAAAGTGGTCAGCGTACGTGGGATGGTCGAGGCTGGATTTCTTTTTGCTCGGGCGGGGAAAGTACGCCTGTTGCGCCGGGACGAGCTGAACCCCGCGTGGACACCCCAGGGGGACGCATCGTTTACCATATGGGAGGCCACCCAGCATCTGGTGCGCGCCCTGGTAAACGAAGGAGAGACCAGCGCCGCCGAACTCTACCAAGAACTCAGTGCCGATCAAGTCGAGGCGGTGAAGCAGCTCTGTTACCGGCTCTATACCACCTGTGAAAACAAAAAATGGGCCCAGGAAGCACAAGGCTACAACGCCCTCATCGCCTCCTTTCCATCGATAAGCACAAAAGCCCATGCATTACCAAAAACTCCGAAGCAGGGAACACTACTATAGAAGAGGATAGATACCATGGCCAAAAGTTATCGTGATCGAATAGGGGACCTACTGAAGATTCTGCAAAAACCGATCTCCTCGTACGCCGAAAGCAAACTAAAAGACTGCTATGGAGAAGATTGGAAACAGGCAGCCCATGAAATTCTCGGTTATAAAGTAGCAAAGGACCGCAGCGAGAACCCCGAAGAGTGGGACATCCTCACCTGGATGCACCTCATCCTCGGCGGATGGAGCGAACTCTTCGGCAAAGTCCTCTCTCCCGGCGACCGAAGCCATATACATGAGTTGAAAGACATCCGTAACGACTGGGCTCATCAAAAACCGCTCTCCTTCGATTACACCTACCGGGCCTTCGACAACGCCGAACTGTTTCTCTCGGCTATAAACAGTCCGACCGCGGAGAAGGTGAAGGAGATCAAAGAGCAGCTTCAATACGAATACTTTTCTAAACCCACCAAGCGGAAAGTGGTAAAAATAAAAGCCGACCCTAAGTCGAACCTCAAGCCGTGGCGGGCCGTTGTCGCGCCCCATCCCGATGTGCGGGAGGGAAAGTTCAGCCAGGCGGAGTTCGCCGCCGACCTCTGGGAAGTAAATAAGGCCGTGCTGGGTGAACCGGGGACAAGACGGCGTCCCGAATACACGGATCCGAAGCAGTTCTTCTCCCGAACCTATATAACCCAAGGACTCGGGCAGCTATTGAGAACCGGCCTTTCCCGGCTCAGCAACACCGGCGGTGAGCCGATCGTGCGGCTGCAAACCAACTTCGGCGGAGGGAAAACTCACTCCATGCTGGCCCTTTATCATCTCCTGTCCGGGGAAGACCCCGCTAATCTGCCCGGAGTAGACTCATTCCTCGCCGAGAACGATCTTTCCGTACCAAAAAACGTGCGCCGGGTAGTGCTGGTGGGGAACAAAATCAGCCCGGGAGAAGTGCACCTCAAGGAGGACGGAACGGAAGTTCGCACCTTGTGGGGAGAAATCGCCTGGCAATTAGGCGGCCGGGAAGGCTACGAGATGCTCCGTGCCTCCGATGAGACCGGCACAAACCCCGGCGACAGGCTGTCGCAACTCTTCAAAAAATATTCCCCCCTGGTTATCTTCTTCGACGAGTGGGTGGCCTACGCCCGACAGCTCTTCGATAGAAACACCCGCCTTCCCGCGGGCGACTTCGACACCCAATTCACCTTCGCCCAGACCCTCACCGAAGAGATAAAGAACGTCGATCGTGCCCTGGCCATCATTAGTCTGCCCCAATCTGAAGACGAGCTCGGAAGCGAAGGCGGCAAGGACGCCCTCCATCGCCTCGGATCGGCGGTCGGGCGGATAGAAAGCACCTGGCAGCCGGCAAGCGAATACGAAGCCTACGAGATAGTGCGCCGAAGGCTGTTCGACACCGAAATGGATACGAAGTCGCGGGCCGAGGTAATACGGGGATATCGCGAGCTCTACAAAAACAACTCCCAGCACTTTCCCGTGCATGTGCAGGAAGAAGAGTATCTGCGGAAGCTCGAAAGAACCTACCCCATCCACCCCTCGCTCTTTGAACACCTCTACAGCACCTGGTCTACCATCCCCCGCTTCCAGCAGACCCGGGGGGTTCTCAGACTGGTCGCCGCCACTATACACTCTCTCTGGGCGAACCAGGATGGCAGCGTGCTCATCATGCCGGGCACAGTTCCCCTGGATGACCCGAATGTGCGCAGAGAGTTCACCAAGTTTCTCGGTACCACCTGGAACAACATCATCGATTCGGAGATAGACGGCGCGACCTCTATCGCCGCGAATACCGACAAGGAAAATGTGAATCTCGGCAAAGTAGGCGCATCGCGACGAGCCGCGCGCACTCTCTTCCTGGCGACCAGCCCTCTGCAGAAAGCCAGCCATTTGGGCATAGATGAGCGAGCCGTAAAAACCGGCTGTACCCAACCGGGAGAGTCCCCCGCGGTATTTTCCGACGCGGTAGAACACATCTCGAAGAAAAGCGTGTATCTCTACAGCGAAGAAGGAAGGTATTGGTACTCCGAACAGCCTACCCTGCGTAAACTTGCCGAGGATCGGAAAGCCGCATTTGATGCGAGCAACATATACGAAGTGCTGGAAAAACAGCTGCTCAAAAGCCCGAAAGTCAAAGAGAAAAGCGACTTCTCCCGTATCCATATCGCCCCCCACAGCGCCAGTGAGGTGGCCGACCAACAATCGGTGGGCCTGGTGATCCTCTCGCCCGAAGAGCCCCACACCGCCAAAGATGCGCACTCTCCAGCAATGTTGAAAGCCGCCGCCTTGTTGGATTCCCGCGGCAGCGGACCGCGATTGAACAAAAATATGATCGTCTTCGTTGCCGCCGACGAAGCGCGCCTTCAGGACCTTGAAGCGGCGGTGCGCAGCTGGATGGCCTGGGGAGATATTCTCCACGACGCAGAGCTGGGAAAGATTGAGGTGACCACCGGACAGCTGAGCTCGGCTCGAAGCGAAAAGGACGAAGCCTATAGTCAGATACAGGCTCGTATCCCGGAGACCTACCGGTGGCTGCTTATCCCGGAGCAGGCCGATCCCAAGTCGCCGGTGACAATTGAAGAGTATCCCATCCGGGGGGACAAGGCCATCGCCCAGAAGGCCGCGGAGTACATGCATCGAATCGAACAGCTTATTCCCGTGATGGACGGTCCGCGCCTCAAGCTGGAGATCGATCAAGTACCCCTCTGGTCTAAAAACAACACCGTCTCCCTTGACGCCCTGGCTGAATATTTTTCCAGATATATCTATCTGCCGAGAATCGCCTCGCGAGAGACCCTGGTGCATGCCGTTGAAGACGGGGTAAGCAGCCTTACATGGAACCCGCACACCTTCGCGCTAGCCTCCGGCTACGATCCGGACAAGGAGAGGTTTACCGATCTTCATGCCGGAGAACAGATCCGGCTCTCCTCAATGGAAAAGGTTCTGATACTGCAACCGCAAATTGGCCAGGGGCAGGTCGACAGCGAAATAGAATCTAATGAAGAAGACAGCTTCGGCGGAGAAGGCGCGGTAGAGGACGAAAAAACTAAAACTGGAACGGATGGAGGCAGCGGGAGCGGTGGACTACAGCGCCCGGTCAAGCCCGCTGAAGCCGCTGCGAAAAAACGCTTCTACGGAACCGTCGATCTCAACCCCCACGCTCCGTCGGGTAAAATGGGGACCATTGCCGAGGAGGTGCTTGCTCACCTTGCCGCCGATGGAGCCAGGGTAAAGGTACATCTGGAAATCGAAGCCGAGTCGGCAGAGGGTTTTTCGGAGGAGACAGTGAACACCGTCTTGGAGAATACACGGACACTAGGGTTTGAGCAGAAGGGCTTTGAGCAGGAGTAGGGAAAGAAAAGAAGGGCCTTTACGCCCCCGGAGAATCGAGGGCATAAAGGGCGAAAAAGTCTTCCCGCAACTCTCCAATACATTCGTCGTAGTCACGGAACAACAAGCGGTAGGGATTTTCCATAAGTATCTTCGGTTCCTGACATATAGCTCCCCCTGACTATATTTCTCGAAATAGTTTCTCATGCCGCTTCGCAGCACTCGAAACAATGAAAACAGCCGGGTACGGCTCTTTTCATATTAGTGAAAAAGGGATGTGTTTCTCTCTGGGAGTGTCCTCGGAGCTTGCACGGCACCGCCGGTTGTCCGATAATGAAATAACTATGCAGCGTCTGGTATTTATACTCTCGGTGAGTCTGGGGAGCGTGGTCGTCGGCTACGCGGTGCGGCGGTTCTCCATCGATCGGGCCGTCTCGCCGCGGAAGGTCAGCACCTTCTCCAAGGACCTGAAGCTCGCCGCCATGTTCATCCTCAACCCCATTCCGATCATCAGCTCCTTCTGGGGCTTCACCCTCGGCCACCCGGGCCTGCTCTGGTTTCCGATCCTTGGGATCGTCTGCACCAGCGTGGGGGGGATCGCCGCGCTGGTGGTCAATCAAGTCTTTCATATCCACCCGAAGAGGGCCGCCTCGGTCTTCACCTCGGGGATGTTCTCCAACATCCTCACCTTCGGAGGGCTCACCGCCTTCGTATTTTTCGGTATTGAGGGCTACGCTCTGGTGCAGCTCTTCAATATGCTCATCACACCGATGTACTACCTCGTCGGTTTTCCGATCTCTCACCAGGTGAGTCTGGGCAGCAGATTCAGTTTTTCCCTCTCCTTCGGTACGATCAGGGAGCGACCCTACCTGATGATTCCCGTGGTCTCGGTGCTCATCGGCATCGCGCTGAATCTGGCGGGGGTGTCGAGACCGCCGATCTTTTTGTCAGTGAGTTCCCTTCTCATTCCCCTGGTCACCGGCCTGCTGGGCCTGTCCATCGGCATCACCCTCTACATCGGGAAGATAAACCGCTACACGAGGGAGATCATCCTCATCTCTCTCATCAAGTTCGTCGTCACGCCGGCGGTGATGGCGACGGTGGCCTACCTCTTCGGAGTGCATAAGATCATGGAGGGCATACCCTACAAAATCTTGGTGATCTCGGCGGCTATGCCCGTAGCTTTCAACTCCCTGATTCCGCCGGCGATCTACGACTTCGACCTCGATCTGGCCAACTCGGCTTGGGTGGTCACGACCTTCTCCTACCTCGTGATCCTCCCGCTTCTCTATCTGATTCTCGGGGTATAGGAGGTTGGGGAGCGTGTATACGGGTGCCCATATTTATCATCTACGAAGGGCGGGGCGGATGATCGCCGCCGTTTGTCTCGCCCACGGAGTCGATGAGCTGTGGACGGAGGATCGGGACTTTTTGCGCTTTCCCGGCTTCAGGACCAGGAATCCGATCGCTGAACTGGTGCAATTTGAACTTGACAATTCCAAAATACACCAATACCATGGGTATATGATTCCCAGGAAGATAGAGACCCATGTAAAATCCATGTTCTCCCTCTACCCGGTGATTACAATTACCGGGCCGCGGCAGAGCGGGAAGACGACTCTGGTAAAAACTTGTTTTCCCCAGCTCCCTTATCGAAACCTGGAGCATCCGGAAACTCGGCAATTTGCTCGTGAAGATCCGATCCGGTTTTTGAGGACGGTTCCAGACGGAGCTATTTTGGATGAGATTCAAAACGCGCCGGAGCTGACCTCTTATATACAGGTAGAGGTGGATGAAAAGGGGAAAAACGGCCTTTTTGTATTGACTGGCAGCAGGCAGTTCAACGTGATGGAGGCGGTGACTCAGTCGCTAGCCGGAAGAACAGCGATCATCAAGCTCCTGCCTTTTTCATTCGAGGAGATCGGTGATCTCTATCCCGAGCTGGGAAAAAGTACCGATGAGTATCTGTTTCGTGGGTTTTACCCGCGGCTTTACGAACAGAAAATTGATCCTTCCGTGGGGCTCACCGACTATATTGAGACCTATATCGAACGAGACCTGCGACAGCTTAGTCGTATACAGGACCTTTTGCTTTTCAGGAAGTTTTTGAAGCTCTGTGCCGGACGGACGGGACAGCTGCTCAATTTCTCTCATCTCGCCGAAGACACCGGAATAAGTCACAAAACCGCCGCGGAATGGATCTCTCTGCTGGAGGCTAGCTTCATCGTCTTCCGCCTACCGCCCTTCTTCGCGAATATAAACAAACGGCTGATCAAATCACCGAAACTCTACTTCTACGACACCGGTCTGGCCGCCAACCTGCTTGGAATCGAGGAGCCGAAACAGATCGAAAGCCATCCCCTCCGGGGGGCGTTGTTTGAAAATATGGTCATCTCCGAGGTGCTCAAGTACCGTTACAACCGCGGACGCAAGGAGAACCTCTCTTTTTTCCGTGACGCGAAGGGGCATGAGGTAGATCTGCTTTACCACAGCGGCAACGACCTGTCCTTGGTGGAAATCAAATCGGCGGGAACGATGCGGAAGGAATTTTTCAAAGGGCTGGAGTATTTTCACGATTCGATCAAACCCGCAGCCAAAAAGATCCTCGTCTATGACGGGCAGCGGAGTGAAAACAGAAGCGCGGGGACGGTGACGAACCCGCGGCGGCTTACAAGTCTCCTCTAGTCTGCTACACTGAACATATGGAAACCATTCACATCACAACCACAAGCCGCGAGGGGCTCTACGACATCACCGACCGGGTGCGGGAGGTGGTGCGGCGCAGCGGGGTCGGCGACGGTATCGTCAACGTCTACGCTCAGGGGGCGACCGCCGGTATTATGATCCAGGAAAACTGGGACCGGAGCGTACAGAACGACGTGGTGGCGCTGCTGCGCAAACTGATACCCCGAGGGGTCTGGGAGCACGACCGTCAGGACGGCAACGGGGACTCCCATCTGAAGGCCGGGCTGGTCGGTCCGAGCGAGACTATTCCGCTGACCGGGGGAGAGATGGGCCTGTCGAGGTGGCAGAATATCTTCTTCTGCGAGTTCGACGGGCCGCGGCGGGATCGGAGTATCGCGGTGACCGTCATCGGCGGCTGATTGGGAAGAGGGAGGCGGTCACGCTCAGGGGGGAGCGGAATAGCCGCCCCCGGCCCCCGGCGGAGCGGGGGAGCGGAGCCGGAAAAGGGCCGGGGAGAGGCGGCTATGGAGCGCGGGGGCGCCCCCCCGCCCCAATCCAATGATCACGCCTCCTTGTAGGCGGCCACCAGGTCCTCCATCGCCTTCTTGCCGTCGCCGAAGTACATCAGGGTGTTGTCGGCGGCAAAGAGGGGGTTGGGGATGCCGGCGAAACCGGGGCTCAGGGAGCGCTTGATGACGACCACGGTCTTGGACTGGTCGACGTTGAGGATGGGCATGCCGGCGATGGGGCTGTCCGAGGCTTCGCGAGCCCGGGGATTGACCACGTCGTTGGCGCCGATGACGATGGTCACGTCGGTCTGGGGGAAGCTGGGGTTGATCTGGTCCATCTCGCGGAGTTTTTCGTAGGAGATGTTCTCCTCGGCCAGAAGGACATTCATGTGGCCGGGCATACGGCCGGCGACGGGATGGATACCGAACTCCACCTCCTTGCCTTCGGCCTCCAGGAGCTCGGCCATCTGGCGGACCGGGGTCTGGGCGCGGGCGACGGCCATGCCGTAGCCGGGGACGAAGACTACTCGCTGGGCGCTCTTGAGGATCATCGCCACCTCCTCGGCGGCGGTCTGTTTGATTTTGCCGGAGTAGATGTCCCCTTCGTCGGCGCTCTGCTGGATCGCTCCGACGCCGCCGAAGAGGACGTTGGCCAGGGAGCGGTTCATCGCTTTGCACATGATGTTGGTCAGGATGATGCCCGAGGCGCCGACCAGCGAGCCGGCGATGATCAGGATGTTGTTGGACAGGACGAAGCCGGTGGCCGCCGCGGCGATTCCCGAGTAGGAGTTGAGCAGGGCGATGACGATGGGCATGTCCGCCCCGCCGATGGGCATGACCAGCAGGATGCCAAGCAGGAGTCCGGCGGCCGAGAGGTACCAGTAGTACTCGACCTGCGTAGGGTTCAGTATCATCAGGACCGCCAGGGCGAGGCCGGAGAGAAAGACCAGGGACTTGACGATCTGCTCGCCGTGGTAGCGCACCGGTTTCTCTG
>DSBN01000230.1 GCA_011046055.1 Sediminispirochaeta sp.
AGTGCACTTGCACTTTCCAAAATGAGAATGCCTCCAACAGTTAGAAACACAAATCATTGCTATGCAAATGAAGCAAATTCTCAATTTGGAAGTCATTAGACTTCCAAATTGAGAATTGCTCATTTCACATGCAGCTTTCGACCAATTTCCCGCGCCTCCTCGGGACTGGAAATCAGGTCTGACTTCTTGAGGTACATTCCTTCCCGTTCCATGATGTTCATCAACTGTCGGAGGGTCTTGTTTTTTTTCAGACCGCCCTTATTGACGAAGGCGTAACAGCGCTTGCCCGAAACTATACCCGCGTCGGAGAGAAATTTACCGACCTGTTCGCTCAGTTTCCCCCCCCACATATTAGCCGCATTGGCACCGATGACTATGTACTCGTGCATGGTGAGTTTCACATTGATATCTCGATCACCGTCGATGAGGTCCACCTCGTGCCCTTGCTCAGACAGCCCCTCCATCAGGGCACTGGCGTGCCCGGCGGGACTTTTATTTCCAGCGCCGGCAAAAAAAACGACTGCGACTCTCATTATTCGTCCCTCCGAAAGGTGTCAAAAAAAAATCCCCAACAGGAACAAGCTCCGTTGGGGACACTCGTAATGTGATCAATCTTCAAGCTCGGGAAGCTCCTCGTCCCCCTGAGCGGAGGAATCGTCCACTGGCTCGTTCCACCATTCGCTGTTCTCCTGGCTCATTTCCTCCTGAGCGGCACCGATCACGTCCCCGCTCTCCGGGGTCCTATTGATCCAAGCCAAGCCAAAGGCGGTCAGGAGAAACAGCGCACCCAGAACAGAGGTAGCTTTGGTTAGGATGTTCCCGGAACGTGATCCGAAGGCGGAACTACTGGAACCGCCGAAGATTCCACCGAGCCCCTCACCTTGGTCATCCTGCAGCATTACCAGTACTATGATCAGAAAGGAGATAATCACAAAAATCACCAAGAGAAGAATTCCAAAAAAACCCATACATATTACTCCGTTCTATTTGTTAAAATTCACTATCGGTACAAAGGTTTCCGTCTTGAGCGAAGCACCTCCAACCAGAGCACCATCGATGTTTTCTTTTGCCATCAAATCGGCAATATTGTTCGGTTTTACCGATCCACCGTACTGTATTAGCATATTTTCCGCTGCTTTGTCACCGTACAATCGGGCTATTTCTTGACGAATCATTCGATGTATCTGATCGGCGTCCTCGGGGCTGGCAGTTTTTCCAGTACCGATGGCCCAAACCGGTTCGTACGCTATAGTCACCCTTCTCAGTCCGTCCGTATCGACGTCATCCAATCCGGATTTGAGCTGTCGCCGAACAACTTCCTCGGCCCTCCCGGCTTCCCGCTCATCCAGAGTCTCACCGAGACACAAAATCACTTCCAGCTCATGCTTCAGGGCCAACAGCAGTTTTTGGTGGATCAGTTCATCGGTCTCACCGTATACGTGCCTTCTTTCCGAATGTCCTAGGATGACTATGGAAACCCCACAGTCCTTCAGCATTGCCGGTGACAC
Source organism: Sediminispirochaeta sp. (assembly GCA_011046055.1). Classification (GTDB taxonomy): domain Bacteria; phylum Spirochaetota; class Spirochaetia; order DSM-16054; family Sediminispirochaetaceae; genus DSBN01. The sequence continues at coordinate 1,509 of DSBN01000230.1, forward strand.
CTCTCCAGTATGGGCCCCCTCTTCGGCGACCGCCATGTTTTGAGCACCCAAAACGATAGAGCTATCGGCGAGCACACTCCCCACCTCCGCTAATGCGGTGAAAGGGGGGGCGATCATTACCCGCTGATCGACCCCTTTCAGCTGCTTCACAAGTTCTCCGGCCAGCTCTTTGGCCTCCGACCTGGTTTTGTGCATTTTCCAGTTGCCCGCTATAAAAGGCTTTCTCATGAGAATATCCCCTTCTTCCGTACTTCGTAACTATTTTTCCAAAACGGCGATTCCCGGGAGCCGTTTCCCCTCCAGGAATTCCAGGCCCGCTCCACCACCGGTAGATACGTGGTCGATCCGGTCGGCGAAACCGAACTTGTTCACCGCCGCCACCGAATCGCCGCCGCCGACCACCGTGGTTCCCTCACAGCGGGCGACCATCTCCGCTACTTCCAGAGTGCCTTTGGCGAAGTTTTCGAACTCGAAAACCCCCATCGGACCGTTCCACACCAGGGTCTTCGCCGTGGAAATCAAGCCCTTCAGGAGCTCCAGCGTTTTTATCCCGATATCCATACCGATGAGTCCGTCATCAAGCTCGTTATTGTCCACATATACGGGATCGGTATGTTCATCGAACTCGCTGCCGGCCATGTGATCCACCGGAAGCACTATTTGTACGCCCGACTTCTCGGCCTTTTGGAGCAGGCTCTCCGCGGTTTTCAGGTACTCCCGTTCGACCAAAGACTTGCCCACCTTGTGCCCTTGAACACTCAGAAAAGTATAGGCCATCGCTCCCCCGATTACCAGCGCGTCCACCTTGTCCAAGAGGTTCTCCAGTACTCCGATTTTGGTGGAGACCTTGGCTCCACCGATAATAGCGACAAAAGGTTTCTCCGGCTTGGTCAGCAGGTGTTCGAAAAAGCGCACCTCCTTCTCAATCAGAAAACCCGCCGCCGCCGGGAGCAGTTTGGCGATCCCCTCGGTCGAAGCGTGGGCCCGGTGGGCGGTACCGAAAGCGTCGTTTACGTAGACATCACCCAATTTTGCCAGAGCGCTAACAAAATCGGGGTCGTTGGCCGTCTCGCCGCCGTGAAAGCGGAGATTCTCCAGAAGAAGCACCCCTCCCTGCTCGAGTTCATCGACCTCTGCTTCGACCTCGGGACCGATACAGTCAGGGGCCATCTCCACTGGCCTATCCAGCAGCTCCGCCAGGCGCTGAGCGACCGGAGCGAGACTGAGCTCGCTCTTTCGCTCTCCTTTGGGTCGTCCGAGATGACTCATCAGGATCAGCGACCGTGGTCCCTGATCCAAAATGTATCTGATAGTGGGCAAGGCCCCTTGGATTCGGGTGTCGTCGCCGAGAAGACCATCCTTGATGGGAACGTTGAAATCGACCCTCACCAAGACCCGCTGATCTTTCAGCTCCAGGTCCTTTAATGTTTTTACGGCCATACGAGCCCCCTTAGACCAATTTCTCCGCCAAGTCCACTACTCTGCTGCTGTATCCCCATTCATTGTCGTACCAGGAAAGAACTTTAAAAAAGCCCTTGCCTATCTTCATGGTACTCTGGGCATCGAAAACCGAAGAGTGGGAGTTGCCCTTGATATCGATCGAGACGATCGGATCTTCGGTGTACTCCAGGATTCCCTTCATCGGACCTTCAGCGGCCTTTTTGATCGCCGCGTTGAGCTCCTCCACCGAAGGATCGGCTTCGAGCCGGAAAGTCAGGTCGACGATGGAACCGGTAGGAGTGGGCACGCGCATGGCTATTCCGTTGAGCTTGCCCTTCAACTCGGGGATTACCAGACTGACAGCCTTGGCGGCGCCGGTGGTAGTGGGAATGATCGAGAGAGCCGCCGCGCGGGCCCGTCGAAGGTCACCGTGAGGAGCGTCTTGCAGCCGCTGGTCGGATGTGTAAGCGTGAGTCGTAGTCATGAGCCCCTCGGTCAGCTTGAAGTTGTCGTGCAGAACCTTGGCGATCGGCGCAAGGCAGTTGGTAGTACAGGAGGCGTTGGAGACAGCCAGATCCTGGGGAGACAGATCATTATCGTTCACCCCCAGGACGATGGTTTTGTCGACCTCATCCTTTGCCGGTACGGTGAGGATCACCTTCTTCGCTCCCGCTTCGATGTGGTCCTTGTATCCCCCCTTCGGGCCGGAGGCGGTACGGAATATTCCAGTTGACTCAATGGCCACATCTACCCCCAGTTCTTTCCAGGGAAGGTTTTTCGGCTCACGGACGGCGAGCACTTTTATCGTCCGTCCATCGACCACGATAGCGTCCTCTTTGGCCTGCACCTCGTGGGGGAATACCCCATAGTTAGAGTCGTATTTCAGTAGATGAGCCAGTGTCTTGGCATCGGTTATATCGTTTATCGCCACGATTTCCACGTTCTCTCTCTCAAAGGCGACCTTGAACACACTTCTACCAATTCTTCCGAATCCGTTAATAGCAATTTTCATCTTATCCTCCTATAGATAGTTACTATAAGTCGAGCCATTCGCTTCCGAGTTCTCAAACTCGGTAAACAAAGAGCCCCGTGCATGTAAACTATATGATATCGAAAAAACCGTGTCAATGTGGCCTCAGAGCAATTCTCAATGTGGAAGTCTAATGACTTACAAAATGAGAATTGCTCATGTGGCCTGGCGAAACCGAGGGACCGTATCTACTCGATTCCCCGAATGGAGCGGTAGATTTCGTTATTCTCCACGCTGGTATCGGCCCTATCCTCTCGAACCTGGTCCCCAGCCTCTTGAAGCGGCTCTTGAGCCCGAAAGACCATGTCGCCGGGGTTTATCAGATCAAAAAATTGATAGGTACTTACCGTAGCTTCCGACAGGAGGTCGTCGACTTCGTTGATTTCTACCTCGCCCAGCAGCTCCTCTTCGTTGTACTCGAGACGAAAGCTGGCATCGGCGATATTTAGTTCTTCGGGGCTTATCACCAATAACTTGTCTCCCTCTTCGAGACCTTGAAACTTCCCGATATCCAAAAGCACGCTGGCCCCTTCTCGCCGGTATATCGTGCCCCGTATCGGGAAAGCCTCGACCAAAGAGCCGACGGTCCTCAGCAGTGATTGCCCGACCCTGTTGTTTCCGGTCCGGGTGCTGCTAAAAGGACGTACCAGAGCTCCGGTGGAAGCACTGTAGACCTCCATACGGCTGCGGAAAGAGCGCTCATCTTCGGTGTAGAAGAGAATGGCGAAATAATCCGCACCGCTTTCACGGGCCCGTCCGAAAGCCTCGGCGAAACTCTCCACTCCGGCGTTTCCAACTATTTCCACATGCTCGTAACCTTGAATCAGAAAACGGATATACTCCCGTATATGTTCTTCCGAATTTTGGTGGATGAGGCTTGAATCTCCGGCAAGGTCGTAGAGGCCCAATCGATAACGGGGCCGGTCGAGAAAGAACTGATCCACCCCCCATCTTTCAGCCAATCCGTTTTCCCGCATATGACGGTAAATCTCGATCTCATCCCGAATCTCTTCGGTGGTCCGTTCATTATTCTCCAGTACTTCCAGTACCGACAGATACTTGCCGAGATTTCCCGAACGCTTGTAGGTGTTGGCGTACAGGACTCTTCCCTCCTGGTGGTAGGGAGCCAACACCAGCCCGCGGCGGTACTCTTGACGGGCCAGTTCCACCCGGTTGTTTCGTTCGTAGGACCGTCCTCCGGCGAAACGCAGCTCCGCCGCCTGCCGTCGCTGGGGGCTGTCGGGAGGATACTCCCGCATCAGAAACTCTTCCATCACAATGATGTTGAGCTCGTCGCTGGGTCGCAAGTCCATGGCGGTCTTGAAACTCTCGAAGGCCGCCTCTCGTCCCCCAGTCTCCCAGAAGGCTTTCGCCTGCAGGTGCCAAAGCAGATGATCATGACGGTCCAGGGAGATTGCCTGCTCGAGCACCGAGACCAACTCCTCGTAGCGTTGCTGCTCGAAGAAGAGACGGATCAAAACCCGGAGCGCCTCACGGTCCGCGGCTTCCAGGGAGAGCGCTTGACGAGCGTGTGTCTCTGCTCGCTCCAGCTCTCCGGTATCGTAGTAGAACCTAGCTGCGCTGGCTTGGACCCGAAGATCTTCGGGATATAGATCGACGGCGGTGCGGATCAGCTTCCCAGCCTCCTGGCTTCTATCCTGGGCGGAGTAGAGAAGCGCCGCCGCCAGGAGCCCCTTCCGACTGTGCGGATCCGAAGAGAGAGCGTTCCGATACGACTCTAAGGCCAGTTCGATGTTCCCGGTAGCCACACGCAGCTCCGCCAAACCGAAAAGCAGGTCTCGATGATACGGCGTCTCTTGGAGATGAGCCTCGAAAAGTCTTCGAGCCTCGTCGTAACGCCCCATACCGGTCAAAATCCTTCCGTGAAGAGCCGCCACCGACAGATCACTACGGGCCAGCATTCGAGCTTCTTCCACATAATCCAAAGCCTGCGGGTACTCCTCGAGTCGAAAGTAAGCCTTGGCCAAACCAAACAGAGGCTCTAAATAATTTGGGTTCATCGAGACTGATTCTCTGAAGTTGTCTATTGCCCGGTAGATCTCTCCCCCGCTCAATAGCTGCGCTCCCCGCTGGTAGAGTTCTACCGCCGTGTCTTCTTCCTGCTGAGACCACAGTAGTGTCTGAGATGTGCTGAGAATCAGTATTATCAGGGTAAAAAACAGCAGTCTACGGTATCGCTCGCCCCTAGGAAGCCGCACTATCGGTCCCCTTTATCACCAGCTTGACCGTTTTTATTTTGTAGCCGTCCATCTCTTGTATGATCAGTTCCACACCCTCGTACTGCACCTTTTCATACTTGACCGGGATCTTTCCGAAGAGGTCGAAGACGAAACCACCCAGAGTGTCGAAGTCCTCTTCGGGCAGCTTCAGCTTGAGCTTTTTGTTCAGGTCCTCGATATCCACCCGAGCGTCGCACAAAAAGGTTCCGGTACCGATCTCCAGAATGTCTTCGACCTCGTTGTCGAACTCGTCCTGAATATCCCCGACGATCTCCTCTATTATGTCTTCCAGACAGACGATACCGGAGACTCCGCCGTACTCGTCCACCGCCACCGCAATATGCACCCGCCGCCGCTTAAACTCCCTGAGCAGGGAGTCGAGCCTCTTACTCTCGGGTACAAAGTAGGGACGCCGTATGATTTTTTCGACTGAGAAATCCTCCTGCGATTTCACCTGCTTCAGCAGGTCCTTCGCATAGAGAATCCCCACCACATTGTCGATGGTATCTTTATACACGGGAAAACGAGAAAAGCCGCACTCACTGAGAGTCTCTATCAGCTCGTCGAATTGGGACTCAATTGCGACGAACTCCACATCTATCCGCGGGACCATGACCTCCTTGACGTTGGTCTCGGAAAGGGTTTTTATCCCGCGGATCATATCTTTTTCTTCGTAATTTAAACCGACATCGTCTTCGGTCTGACCAGAACCTTCTTCGTTTCCTTTGCCGAAAATTCTGTGAAAAAAAGAAGTGGTACTCAAAATACAGTCTCTCCCCTTACATGCCGTAATATCTTTTCCTGTTTCCGTAACATCTCTTCGTCTTCAAATGAGTTTGTAGCGTGGTCCATACCGGCGAGGTGCAGGACACCGTGTATCAATATCCGCTGTAGCTCTTCGTCGAGACTCACCCCCCATTCCCGCGCCTGCCGTTGCAGGGTCTGAACGGAAATTACAATATCTCCGGCGCTTATTGTAGCATAAGTTTCGGGGGTGCTGAAGCTATTTTCCCCCTCCTCATAGTGCGAGGCGAAGGAGAGCACGTCGGTGCTCTCGTCCTTGCCGCGGTACCTCCCGTTCAAGTCCCGGATAAAGTCGTCGTCGCAAAAAAGAATCGACACTTCCCAGTCGTCGATTTCCATGTATTCCAATACCTGGAGTATAAAGGATTCAACATCGCCTATCCAGTCCGGTATCGGAGTATTCTGAGCCGAAACGTCTACTCGGTTCATCACTTCACCTTCTGCTCGGGATACTCGATACGGTTGTGAAACTGTCCAGCCAGTATCTGGACGAAGCTGTTTTTGATCTTTTCCAGATCCTGAAAGCTCAAAAAGCTGTTGCTCAACTGCTTTCTCCCGATCTTATCCATAATAGTAGCCCACACCATCTTTTCGAACTTCTGCATCGTCGGTTTTTTGACCGTCCTCGACTGTGCCTCAATGGTATCCGCCAACATCACTACCGCCGCCTCCCGGGAACGGGGCGGCGTTCCGTTGTAGGAGAACTCCGACTGATTCACGTTTTCACCGCGTTTTTTCAGGGCCTGTTGATAAAAATAGCCGATCACGTCGCTTCCATGGTGGTCAGCGACGATTTCAACCACTTCGGGGGGAAGTTTCAGCTCCTTGGCCCTCTCCTTGCCAATTTTTACATGCGATTTGATCACCGCAACGGAAAGGTTTGGGCTCATTTCGTCGTGCTTGTTTTTGCTGTCCTGGTTTTCAATAAAGTAGTCCGGCTGATCCATTTTCCCAATATCATGGTAATAGGCCCCCACCCGGGCGAGGAGATGGTTGGCTCCGATCTCTCGGCAGGCGGATTCGGCCAGATTGGCCACGCTCATGGAGTGACTGTAGGTACCGGGAGCCGCGGTTATCATCCTGCGAAACAGCGGGGTGTTGGTATCCGAGAGCTCTCGCAGTCGAAAGACGGTGGGCGCGTTTAGCAGGTGCTCCAGAGCGGGAAGAATCGCCAGGTTCAATGCTCCGGTCGCAAAGGCGTGAAAAATGCCCAAACCGGTGGCGCTCAGGTACCACCTCGGGTCCATCTGTTGAAACAGCCCGATGGTGATCAAAATCGCCGTCACTACCAGTGCCAATTTCACCGTCGCACTGACCAGATCGATACGTTTCTCGGCATTGCGGATCAAATAGGTGGCGGTAATGCCGCTTAGAAAAGAGAATACGAATGCGTAAGGATCTACATCGGGGATGCAGAAAAAGAAAAGGGAGAGCATCAACGAGGTTATTATACCCACACGGTGGGTAATAAGGGTGGCGACCATCATACTGACCAAGGCGGTAATCCCAGCCAAAGACATCGGTATCATCGGCGGCAGCAGGGAGAAAGTCAGCAGCACAAACAGGTTCAATGTAAAGAGCACCGCCGAACTCAACAAGATATAGGCGTGCTGATAGGTTCGTCTGCCGTGCTTGATCAACGGGGCGAACATTATATAGGAGAGGAAAAAAATGCCGGCCAGGTAAAAAGCTATGGCCAAGCTCTCGCGAATATCCAATTTCGGTTTCCGTTCCAGTAGGGCGGTGATGATTTTCATCTTTTCGCGGCTCACTATCTCGCCCTCGCTGATTATTGTCTCTCCCTTGTCGATCTGTTTTATCTGTGGGGCAACGGAGTTTCGGGCCTCTTTTCGCAAAGCGTCGGTCAGAGTTGGGTTGTATACCGCCGTGGGCAGCACGAACTTTTCTACCAATAGAGTAGCCGCTGCCTTCAACTCTGGATCCAAACCGTAGACGGAGAGCTCGTGCCGGATATGCTCCTTGACCTTGCCCACCTCGATGATTTCGGAGGCTGAAAGAGGTTCGTACACCTTTTCGGCGCCCCGCCAGTGCCACAACTGGAGGATCGGTCTCGTGCTATCTTCTCGCCTATCCAAACCTACTACGGGAGTAGCGAAGACTCCCCGTTCCAGGAGCTCGCGCAGCACCTCTTCGATTATCGAAAAGTGAAAAACCAACTGAGCCTTGCCGCTCAATATCTCCACCTCTCCTCGATCGAAACGGTTGGGAAATTGCTGCATCAGGAGCCAGTAGAGTTCATCCGCTCCTAAATCGACGCCCCTCTCTCCGTAGAGCTCGGCAAAGCGTTCGAAGTGTCCAATCTGCTGGAGCACTAGACTCTCGTTTATTGTATATACG
>DSBN01000059.1 GCA_011046055.1 Sediminispirochaeta sp.
GCTCACCGAGGATAAGCATCAGAAAAATCATCTGGTTGCCGACGATCGCCCGTAGCATTCCGGGACTATTGGCCACTCCGAAGGCCACCACACCGGTAAGGGCCAGACCGGCGGTCATCCACAGGTAGACATTTCTGAGGATATTCCTCTCTCGAACCTGGGGTATACTCAAGACCTGTTCACGACTATAGGCCATCTCTCTCCTCCTCATTCTCCCTCCGTCGCCGGGGCAATCCGGCGAGGCGGGGCTGTGTGTGATTTTTTTCTCCTATAGTTTCTTATGCCGCTGCGCGGTATTCGAAACAATGAAAAATAGCCGGATACGGCTATTTTTATACTAAAAATCGCACTAAACGAAAGAAAGGTCAAGCGTGAAGCGGCAGCAATTCGCGATGCATGGAGGAGCCGAGATTCACCGTCTTCTCGCCGGCAACTTTTTCCGGTCTCGACCATTTCCGCCCTCCTTTGTCCTTGACTAAGGCAATTCCAAGTGGAGAATGGTTTACACTCTCCACTTTTCGAGTTGCTGCCCCGACTACCGTAAGCGGTCAATTTTCTGTATACTATGCTCTATGGCGGAAGATCTGTTCTCTTCGACGGAGGAACTCAAAAACCAACCCTTAGCCTACCGAATGAGCCCCCGGAACCTGGACGAATACGTCGGGCAGGAGCACATTGTCGGCCGCGGGCGGCTGTTGCGCCGGGTAATACAGGCCGACCGGCTCTCCTCTCTCATCTTCGCCGGTCCTCCCGGTACGGGCAAGACATCCCTAGCTCGGGTCATCGCCCGGAGTACCAAGAGCGCCTTCACCACTCTCAACGCCGTGCTCACCGGGGTCAAAGAGCTTCGTGTCGTCCTGCAAGAGGCCCAGCAGCGGCGTGACCTCTACGACAAACGCAGCATCCTCTTCGTCGACGAAGTTCACCGCTGGAACAAGGCTCAACAAGACGCCCTCCTGCCCTGGGTGGAGAACGGTACGGTCATCCTCATCGGCGCCACCACGGAGAATCCCTTTTTCGAGGTAAATCCGGCGCTGGTTAGCCGCAGCCGCATTTTTCAACTCACCCCTCTGGGACCGGAGGATATGAAACGGATAGCCCTGCAGGCGCTGCGGGACCCGGCACGGGGCTACGGTCTCTACCGAGTGGAGTTCGAAGAGGGGGCGCTGGAACACCTGATCAAGGTGGCCGACGGTGACGCCCGTAGCCTGCTGAACGCCCTGGAGCTGGCCGTGGAAACCACCCCCGAGAATTTTCCCCCCGCCGAGGGGGAGCCGATCAGTATCTCCCTGGACGCCGCCGAACAGAGCATCCAACGGAAGGCGGTCCTCTACGACAAGGAGGGGGACTACCACTTCGACATCATCAGCGCGTACATCAAATCTCTGCGGGGCAGCGACCCCGACGCTGCTCTCTATTGGCTAGCCCGGATGGTCCACGCTGGAGAGGACCCCCATTTTATCTTCCGCCGCCTGTTGATCTCCGCCTCCGAGGATATAGGAATGGCCGACCCCCGGGCCCTCGGGGTGGTCGAAGCCGCAGCTTCGGCCTTCGACCGGGTGGGTATGCCCGAGGGACGCTACCACCTAGCCCAGGCGACCCTCTACTTGGCCACCGCCGCGAAGAGCAACTCGGCGCTGGGTTTCTTCGACGCCCTGGCCCAGGTCGAGCAGGAGCACACCGCCGAGGTACCTCGACATCTGAAGGACGCGAACCGCGACGCCAAGGGCTTCGGACACGGTGAGGGCTACCTCTACCCCCACGCCTACCGCAACCACTGGGTCAACCAGCAGTACCTGCCCGAGAGCCTGCGGGGTAAAATCTTCTACCGTCCCTCGAAGCAGGGCTACGAGAAGGACATCGCCGAGGATGTACAACGGCGCCGGGAAGCACAATTAGCCGCGGGGATGGAGGACGAAGCACCGGAAGTGCTGAGCTACTCACCGCCCGACAAGGACGGAGAGCGATGGCTGGCTCGTACTTTGGATGAGCGGGGAAAAAAGCTTGCCCGGATCAGAGACGCCCTGTTTTCAATGATCCGCATTCCCCGGCACGCCCGGGTCTGCGTCGTCGGCGCCGATGAGGGCAGCTTGCTGTGGGAGGCGCTGCGCCGCGTTCCCGAGGGCGGGGTGAGCGCCCTGGTGGAGCGCCAGGAGAGGCTCGAGTACCTCACCCACTACGCGGACCAACTGCCCGAGGAGGAGCAGCCGGAGTTTTTCAGCGGCACTCCCCTGGCCTACCTCAAAGCTTCCCCCAGGGAGGAGGCCAGTTTCGAACTGCTGCTGGCCCGAGACTACCACGGTCGAGAGCCCGACAAGAGCGAGATGCTGGCGACTCTTTACAGACTGCTGCGGGAGGGCGGGCAGCTGGCTATGGCCCAAGCCATCCCCCGTTACAGCCGCCGTCTCAGCCAGCTGATCGACCAGGAGCAGCTACGGATTGGCGACGAAGACTTCCTCCGGGCCTTGAAAAGCGCCGAGGAGGAGCTCTACCAGGCTCGATCTCACCCACTTCTGTCCTGGGATGAAGAGAGCTTGAAGGCGGACGCCGAGAAAGCGGGCTTCCAAGTCCAGGAGTGCCGTATGATGGCCCTTCAGGAGAGACGGCGCATCCAAGCTTCAGATATCCGACGCTGGCTCGATCCGGATCGGAAAAACGGTATAGGGGCTTTCCTTCAGAGCCATCTCTCACCGGCGGAAGTCAATACACTCAGCGATGAGCTCTCCCGACAGCTGGATGGGAAGATCGTCCCCTGGTCTTCGAGGGTCTGCCTGTTGACCGCGAAAAAATAGCCGGCCCCGGGAGTTCGTAAGGGTGAAAGCCGGAGGGAAAAGCGCGGTTTTTGCCCAGATGTGTTGACAAAAATGCGAAAATTCGCCATATTGCTTGCACATTGATGGTGGATATAGTTCAATTGGTAGAGCGCCAGATTGTGGTTCTGGTTGTTGCGGGTTCAAGTCCCGTTATCCACCCTTAGAAGCGTCGACGGGCGCTTTTACGAATATGCGTCCGTAGCTCAGCTGGATAGAGCGCCGGACTTCGAATCCGTAGGTCGCAGGTTCGAATCCTGCCGGGCGTATAACATATATTGGGCCGTTAGCTCAGCTGGGAGAGCAGCAGACTCTTAATCTGCGGGTCGAAGGTTCGATCCCTTCACGGCTCACTCCCTTAGAAATAGCCGTGCTCGGCTATTTCTAAGGTTTCGAATGCCGCACGGCGGTATAAGAAACTAATAAATAGGACGGAACGTCTTGACCTTCCGTTTTATTTATGTATAATCTCTGCGAGGAAAGCACTTAGAGAGCTTGTCCCGCGAGAGTGGTGAAATTGGTAGACACGCTAGATTTAGGATCTAGTGCCGTTGCGGCGTAAGGGTTCAAGTCCCTTCTCTCGCAAAGGGATTGAATCTTGAGCAGGCCGATCCACCACAATGTTTTGCGAGAGTAGCTCAGTGGTAGAGCTCCACCTTGCCAAGGTGGATGTCGCGGGTTCAAATCCCGTCTCTCGCTCTAAAAGGCGATCCGGGTAGCACTCGGATCGCCTTTTTTCTTTCCCCCCAAAAATGGACCGGTGTTGCGGGGGACTAGGTTTTCTAAATCTTTCTAATTGTGTATATTATTAGCGATGAGAACCAGTTTTACATCCCGAAAATACACAAACATATTCATAGCGCGAAAGAGGTAGCCCAATGGTAACGCAAAAAGAAGTAAAAGATCTGGAGAAGTCCTCCGTAAAACTCACCGTCACCGTCGACCGGGAGGAGGCACAAAAAAAGTACGACCAACTCCTAAAAAAATACGCCAAAACCGCCCACATCAAGGGCTTTCGCAAGGGCAAAGTCCCCCCTCCCGTTTTGGAGCAGAAATACGGTGAAGGGATCAAACAGGAAGCGGCCATTGAGATCATCGACGAGAGCCTCAAAGAGGTCTTCGAGGATATCGATAAAAAACCCCTCCCCTACGCTCAACCTCGTCTGGACGACGAGGAGAATACCGAGCTCGAACTGGGACAGGATTTCACCTATTCGGTGATCTACGATGTCTTTCCGGAGATCGAAGTGGGCGAGTACAAAGGCCTGGAGATCGAAGTCCCCGAGGTCAAGTTGAGTAAAAAAGACGACGAGCGAGAGCTGAAAAACATCCAGGAACAGAACTCGATGGTCGTGGAGAAAGCCGAGGGAAGCGTCGTTGAGAAGGACGACATCATCACCATCGACTACGTCGAACTCGACGAGCAGGACCAGGAGGTGGAGAACAGCTCCCGAAGCGATTTCGTGTTTACCGTCGGCTCGGGCTACAACGTCTTCAAGATAGACGACGACGTACTGGGGATGAAAAAAGGCGAAGAGAAGATCATCGAGAAGGAGTTTCCCGAGGACTTCGAGCACCAGGAGTACGCCGGCAAGAAGATCCGCCTGAAGGTCACCGTCAAAACCATCAAGCAGAAAGACATCCCCGCCCTGGATGACGAACTCGCCCAGGATGTGAGTGAAAAATACAAGACTCTGGACGATCTGAAAAAGGATCTTCGCCGCCTGATGGAGGAGAACCTGGAGAACAAGCTTCGGGAGATCAAGATAGAGCACCTTTTCGACAAAATCATCGAAGGCTCAAAGATAGAGCTCCCCGAGTCGATGATCGACGCGGAACTGGAGAACTCCTGGCAGCGCTTCATCAGCCAAGCGCAGATCGGTGAAGAGCAGGTGCTTCAGATCCTCGAGATGCAGGGCAAATCCAAGGAAGACATGCAGGCCGAATGGCGTCCCAGCGCCGAGAGAAGCCTGAGATTTCAACTGCTGGTTGAAAAAATCGGCGAGCTGGAAGAGATCGAGGTCAGCGACGAGGAAGCCCTGGAGGAGCTGAAGAAGCAGGCCGAGCAGGCCGGACGGGATTTCGAAGAACTGAAGGAACAGTACGAGAAGAACAACCTGATGGATTACGTCAAAAACGACGTAAAAAACGGAAAACTCTTCGATTTTCTCCTGGAGCAGTCGAAAATAAAGAAAGGGGAGAAACTCGACTACCTGGACTTTGTGCAGAATAATAGTTAGTTTAAACAGACACGGAGTTTTATAGAGGATACTGAAATATGAATGAACAAATGAACACGCTGGTGCCGATAGTAGTCGAACAGACCGGTGTCGGGGAGCGTTCTTACGATATTTTCTCCCGTCTCCTGAAAGATCGTATTATCTTCATCGACGGAGAGATCGGAGACGTAGCCGCCGACTTGGTAGTCGCGCAGCTCCTGTTTCTCGAATCGGTGGACCCGGAGAGGGATATCAGTGTGTATATCAACTCCCCCGGCGGGAGCGTCACCGCGGGTCTGGCGATCTACGACACCATCCAGTACATCAAGCCCGACGTGCAAACCATCTGCATGGGGCAGGCTGCCTCGATGGGAGCCCTGCTGCTGGCCGCCGGTACCGCGGGCAAGCGCCTCAGCCTACCGAGCGCTCGGATTTTGATCCACCAACCCTGGGGCGGTGCCCAGGGGCAGGCGGTGGACATCGGTATTCGGGCCAAGGAAATCGTCAGACTCAAACAGCTTATCACCAGTTACCTGGCCCATCACACCGGACAGAGCGAGGAACAGATCACAAAAGACACCGAACGAGATTACTATATGTCGGCCCAGGAAGCCGTAGATTACGGCATTGTCGACAGCTTGTTAACGAGGGATAAGCATGTCAAAGACGAAAAATGAGGGTTCTAAGGTCTGCTCTTTTTGTGGAAAAAGCGCCGATCACGCCAGAAGGCTGATCGCCGGACCGGGCGTTTACATCTGCGACGAATGCGTCCATGTGTGCAAACGTATCCTCGACGAAGAGGAACAGGTCGCCGCCACCGAATTCATGGAGGACGTCCCCACCCCGATTGAGATCAAGGAGTACCTGGACGAGTACGTGATCGGACAGGACGAGGCCAAGAAGGTCCTCTCGGTGGCCGTCTACAACCACTACAAGAGAATCGGCCACAAAGACCGCCTGGAAGACGGAGTGGAGCTGGACAAGTCCAACGTACTGATCACCGGTCCCACCGGGACCGGGAAAACCCTGCTGGCCAAGACCCTGGCCCGCAAGCTCAAAGTCCCCTTCGCTATCGCCGACGCCACCACCCTCACCGAGGCCGGCTACGTGGGCGAGGATGTGGAGAACATCCTGCTCAAGCTCATCCAAGCGGCGGGCAACAACATCGCCGCCGCCGAACGGGGTATCGTCTACATCGACGAGATCGACAAGATCGCCCGCAAGTCCGAAAACGTCTCCATCACCCGCGATGTTTCCGGTGAAGGTGTGCAGCAGGCTCTGCTGAAGATCATCGAAGGAACGGTAGCCTCGGTCCCCCCCCAGGGCGGACGAAAGCACCCCAACCAGGAGATGATCCGTATCGACACCACCAACATACTGTTCATCGTCGGCGGAGCCTTTGTAGGTCTGGACCACATCATCGAGGAACGGGTCAGCCACCACCCGATGGGTTTCGGCGCGGACATCAAGTCCTCCAAGGACAAGGACCTGGTAGCCCTGTACAAACACATGCGTCCTGATGACCTGGTAAAGTTCGGTCTGATTCCCGAGTTCATCGGGCGTCTTCCGATCAACGTGACTCTCAACGAGCTCAACCAGGAAGACCTGAAGCGCATTATCACCGAACCAAAGAATTCGGTCATTCGTCAGTACCAGAGTTCGCTGAAGATCGACGGAATCGAGCTGATCTTCGAGGATGAGGCGATAGAAGCCATAGCGCAGAAGGCCATCGAGCAGAAGACCGGCGCCCGTGGGTTGAGGTCCATAGTCGAGGGCATTATGATCGACATCATGTTCGAGCTCCCTTCGATCGAAGGCGAGAAGCAGGTTGTGGTCAACCGCGAGGTCATCGACAAGGCCGAAAAACCGGAGATACACTTCAAAAAGAAAACCGCATGAAAATTCCAAGCTTGGCCATAGGAGGCAAGAAAGAGCTCCCTCTAGTACCCTTGAGGGAGCTCGTCGTATTCCCACGGATGGTAGTCCCCTTTTTCGCCGGAAACCCCGAGTCGATCAAAGCCGTGGAAGAGAGCATGGCTGGCGACCGGCTGATATTCCTGGTCGGTCAGAAGAACGACAAGGACAAGCCCGGTCCGGAAGACCTCTACGAAGCCGGCAGTATCGCCAAGGTACTGCAGATGCTCAAACTCCCCGACGGCTCCATCCGCGTCTTGGCCGAGGGGCGCCAACGGGGAGTGCTAAAAAAATTCAGCGAAAAAAACGGACTTCGCCGAGCCCTGGTCCAGACTATCGAGTCGGCCGGCCAGGAAGAGCAGGAGCTCCAGCCCTTTATCAGTTCGCTAAAGGCCTCCTTCAAGCGCTACACTCAACTGTACAAAAAGGTCCCTAAGGAGACCCTGGAGTCGGTATCTCGGACCACCAATCCCGACAAGCTGGTCGACCTCATCGGCGGCAACTCGAACATCGCCCCGGAAAAGAAGGTAGAGCTTCTCGAAATCCAGAACATCAAAGAACGAATCGAGACCCTGTCGGTCTACCTGGAGGCCGAGAGCGAGGTCATCAACATCCAGAACCGTATCAACAGCCGGGTAAAGAAGAAGCTCGAGCAGAACCAGAAGGAGTACTACCTCAACGAGCAGATCCGACAGATCAACAAGGAGCTCGGACGGGAGGATGATGACGGCAGCGGAGCCAAAGAGCTGGTGGAAAATATCAAAGCCAAACAGCCGCCCCAGGAGGTTCTGGACAAGGTGGAGAAGGAAGCGAACCGCCTCTCCAAACTCCAACCCATGTCCCCCGAATCGGGGGTTCTTCGCACCTATCTGGAGTGGATACAGGACCTGCCTTGGAGCAAGCGCAGCGAGGATAACCGCGACATCACCAAGGCGGAGCAGATCCTCGACGAGGACCACTACGACATGAAGAAGCCCAAGGAGCGGGTTCTAGACTTTCTGGCAGTTCGTCAACTGAAGGAAAAAACCAAGGGCCCCATCCTCTGCTTTGTCGGTCCGCCGGGAACGGGAAAAACCAGTCTGGGCCGTTCGGTGGCTCGGGCCATGGGAAGGGAGTTCATCCGGGTCTCCCTGGGCGGCGTCCGGGACGAGGCGGAGATTCGCGGTCACCGAAAGACCTACGTCGGCGCCCTGCCTGGTAAAATCGTCCAGTCCCTCCGCAAGGCGGGTACCATCAACCCGGTCTTCCTTTTGGACGAAATAGACAAGCTGAGCAACGATTTTCGTGGCGACCCGGCCTCGGCCCTCCTGGAGGTGCTCGATCCGGAACAGAACTCCTCCTTCATGGACCACTACCTGGAGGTTCCCTACGATCTCTCGCACATAATGTTCATCACCACCGCCAACTCGGTCCACTCGCTCCCCCCAGCCCTGCGGGACCGGATGGAGATCATCGAAATACCCGGCTATACGGACTTCGAAAAGGAGCAGATCGCCGAACACTTTATCATCCCCAAGCAGCTGAAGGAAAACGGCCTGGACTGGGCGGATATTCAATTCCAGCGACCGGCGGTCCTGTCGATCATCCGTACCTACACGATGGAATCAGGGGTGCGCAACTTGGAACGCCAGATCGCGACGATCATTCGGAAAATAGCCCGGGAGGCGGTCAAGCAGGGGAAGGGCCTCGACGGTGGCGAAGAGCATCGAGAGTTCAAGGTCGTTGTCGCGGAAAAGAGCCTCAAGAAGTACCTCGGTCCGGCCCCCTTCGAGCGGGACCTGGTCTACCGTTCGGCCAGCCCGGGCCTAGCCCACGGACTGGCATGGACCGAGATGGGCGGCAAGATTTTACCCGTGGAGGTGAGCCTGCTGCCCGGAGAGGGCAAGATGATTCTCACCGGCAGCCTCGGGGACGTGATGAAGGAGAGCGCCCAGATCGCGATGAGCTTCATCCGCGGTCAAGCCGAACGTTTCCAGCTGGACCAGGATTTTCAGAAAAACACCGACGTCCACGTCCACGTCCCCCAGGGAGCCATCCCCAAGGACGGCCCATCGGCGGGCATTACCCTGGCGGCGGCAATCCTCTCGGCCCTCAAGGATCAGACACTGCGCAAATGCACCGCCATGACCGGCGAGATCACCCTGACCGGTCGCGTGCTGGCCATCGGCGGAGTGAAAGAGAAGGTGCTCGCCGCCTACCGCAACAACATTGAGACGGTGATCATGCCCGAAGACAACCGCAAGGACACCGAGGAGCTGCCCAAAGAGGTGAAGGCCAAGATCGACTTTGTTTTTGTGGAAAATCTTCTCCAGGCCCTGGAATTTCTTTTTCTCCAAGACTCGCAGACAATTTAAGATAAACTTACTTGATTTTGGCCGGCTTAACCCCCTATAATTATATAC
>DSBN01000087.1 GCA_011046055.1 Sediminispirochaeta sp.
GAATCGTAGTCTCGCTCCACTTGTATACTGTCGCACTCGTACTGTTTTCGAAGGTGATAATCGCTGCCCACCAGATCCAGGGTGTCGCTGAGCAGCTGGGCTATGTCGGTGGGAAGCTTTTGGAGATCTCCTTTGCGAACAAAACCGAGCATGTTTTTCACTATCTTCGAGGTCCGCTTCCCCGAATCGGCGATGTATCGTAGCATCTCGTCGATCTCCCGACACTCTACGTAGGCTTTTATAACATCCATTTCCGTGCCCAGCTCTTTCGCGGTCCTTTGGTTTGCCGGGCCGTCCGGTCGTAGACGGTTCCGTATGACCGAGGCGTTTTGAATGATTCCCGCCAGGGGGTTGTTGATCTCGTGGGCCATCCCGGCAGCCAGACCGCCTATGGACAGCATCTTCTCTGACTGAATCATCATCTCCTCGAGCTTGACCTTCTCGGTCACATCGTCCACTCGAATCACCGCTCCCACGGCACCTTTGGAGATCAGAGGGTAGAGCACCACATCCTCGTACAGCAAGCCCGTGCGACTCTCCCGGGGCCGTTTGTGCTGTATATAGGGGAGGTTGTTGTTCAAACAATTTTCGATATGGGCAAAATCCGAGGCAAACTCGGGCAGCAGCTCCACCGCGGGCCGCCCCATCGCATCCTCGGCCTTGATCCCACTGAGCTCCTGGGCTCTCCGGTTCCACTGCACTACCCGCGCTTCACGATCGAGGCCGATCAAAACCGAGGGCATGGAGTCGATTATGTTTTTCAGAAGGTTTTGAAGCCGGACAACTTCCCGTGTACGCACCCGTACTTCGCGTCTCAAGAAGTAGACCCAGAGGTAGGCCAGCACCATCCCCAGCAGCAATATCAATAGCAGGATCCCCAGCCATCGTGGAAAAACCTCGCTGGCCCCCTGACCAAACCACCGCTGCTGGCTCCGGTAGTAGAAGGAGTTCCCGTCCTCCTTGAGCCGGCGGAGCTCCTGATCGATCGTTGTGAGCACACCCCGCGGATCGCCCTCCGGCCCGACCACGTGCAAGCCGAAGGGGTGGAACACGATGGGACTGGCGGCAACTCCCCTCATCCTGCCGGAAGCGTAGGCTTCCAGGCGGTCGCCGATTGCCGCATCGACGACCCCGCCGCGCAGCCCACCGAACAGAGCTTCGTAGCTGGAGAACTCCACAAACTTTCCATCGATACCGAACTGCCGCAGGAGATCTTTCAGAATTGGATAAAAAAAACTGTCTCGGATATAGCCGATTTTTTTATCCTGGAGATCAACGATGGAACTGATCCGTGAATCCGGGCCGGCGAAGACCTGCCCCCAGGTGTTGAGCAGCTCCTGCTCGCTGTAGTCGAAGAGCAGGTCCCTCTCTTCCTCGTAACCGAGGGGGACTATTAGGTCCGCCTCTCCATTTCGCAGCCTAGTCAGCGCTTCGGGCAGAGTCGTATGGTGCCATGCAAGCTTCCAGCCGTTTCGCTCGGCGATATACTCCATCACCTCAACGCCGAAACCCGTAAGCTGTCCGTCTCTGATCTCAATGACCCGTTCCTTGGAGAAACAGGCGATTTTGACGACCGAGGATTCTTGCGCAAAAGAGAGGAACGCCGTTGTTCCGAAAAAGCCCAAGAGAAAAAAACTCCACCGTACAAATCTGGTCAAGCTCGCCGCCCCTTTGCCCGTGAGGATGCACCCATACTACAACATCCCCGTCAACATCACCAGTCCGAAAATCCCGATCAGAAAATAGCCGCCCAGCTCCAAGCCGTGGTGGAGAAACTCGTAGAGACGGCTCTTCCTTTTTCCAATACGTCGAAGCCCCCCGCTGAATTTCATCGAGCCAAAGGCCACAAGTCCGAGGCTGAAGGCCATCCCCAGCGACATCGCCGCCACCGCCAACAAGCCGGTGCCCAGCATTTCAAGGGACAGCCCAAAGATCAAGACCATCGCCGCCCCGGGACAGGGGATCAGACCGCTGCCGATGATCAGGAGACTCAATGATTTCCGCGAATGCGCTTTCGCCTCCTCCCCGTGTCCTGCTTTCGGGATCAACAAGCCCAGAAGCTGAAAAATCAACATACCGAAGCCGAACAGGGCGATAAAACCGAAAGTGGCCAGTTCCAAGCTGCGACTCAGGGAGTTGAAGGTCATGGTCATCGAGCCTCGGACCAGATAGAAAAGCGGCAGAATAATGAGCACCGCCGCCGCTCCGTGCAGGAGCCCCATCCCCGCTCCGGCGAAGACCGCCTGCCAGGTCGGCGCCTGACGGGCCATGAAATAAGAGAAAAGCACGGTCTTTCTGTGGCCGGGGCCCAAGGCGTGCAGCGCCCCGTAGGCGAAGGAGACCGCCAGGACCAGCAGCAGGGTAGTAAGTTCTCTACTACTATCGCGCACCCGACGCATCGCCCCGGAAAGCGTACCGTAGAGCTCCCGCTGCAGCTCTGCGGAGTAGCTTCGCAGCAGAGCGAACCAGCGGAGGTTCCTCCTCGGTTCTCCCTGCCATTTATTCTGACCGACTTGGCTCGGGGGCTCCGGAACAGGCTCTTGTGTTTCAGGACTGAAATCGGGCTTAGTCTCATTTTCCTCTTCCTCCGACGTCTGGCCTGAACCGGAGAAGAATGGATTCTCCTGGGCTCCAACCCCTTCGAGGGGCAGAAGAGTGCAAAAAAGAGCCATCAACAGTATAATCAGTACGGGTCGATGAGGATAAACCAACATGAGTCCTTAGTTGCGGCGGAAGTTCAAAATGAGCTCGTAGGGGTAGGCGGTGCCGTAGTCCAGATTTTCCGTCTCGGTACCGTTTCTCTCACGCCCCCCCAGCGGGTCGTAGCTGATCGACCGGTCCCGGTTGACTCTGATATTGTAGTTGGCCTCGATCCCCTGCGCGGCGTCTATCAGTACCGGTTCTTCCTCGAAATAGGCAATATCGCAGAAAAAAGTGTCGTCAAAAATGATCAGACGGAGTTCCTCCCGCTGCTCGGGCACCTCAGCCTCGTAGGGAACAAAGAATCGGTAGTAGAGACGGTTCTCTTCCAACCATGCATCGAAGCTCTCCACCCGCTCGATCCGCTGCCGTCGTTCCCCACGGTCGACGCTGATGAAGTAGTTGTAGTTGCGCAAGTTCCGGAAGGCGTTTTCTTCAATGCTCTCTACTTCTCTCGACTCGAAACTTCCGTTCCGATTGGCGTCGTAGTCCATTCGGATGGAGGCGCTGAACATCTCATCGAAGCCCCACTGCACCCAAAAACCCTCCAGCATCTGCCCCTCGAAGACGAATCTCACCCGGGTGTCAATGAACATGTGGGGATGAGAAAAAAGCGGCGCCCCCGCTGCACACAGAAGCACCGCCGTAAATATCACTCTTTTCAAGCTGCTCTTCATTGTTCCTTTCGCCTCCGGCCACAGCACCTGTGCTGATGCTCCACATACTACATGATGTGAATCCCCGAGGCAAGGAGCGGATCACCGAATCAGGCGCTGAAAGTCGCTCCGGCTGAACGCTCCTCCTCTTTGGCCCTCTTTACGTCCAGATCCTTGTCCCGACGGTAGAAAAAATCTTGGAAAGCCGGCTCCAGCTCGGAGAACCAGCCGGCCTCCTCGTCGTAACGGGCGAAAAAGACGCGGTTCACCCAATCGGAGTTTCGCGCCTGAATGAACTTGCACAGAAAGACCTTCTCGTTGTTGATCTTCTCCACTCCGGTGATCAGAACCTTGCCGGGGGTGGCGGACATCACCGGCCCCCTGACCGTCCGTCCCAGCCCCGATACATGGCGGTAGGCGTTGCTGAAAATCTCGTAGGCCCGGGCAATAGGCACGTCGAAGTACTCCTTCGGGCCGGTGTCCCGGGGGACAAACATGTAATAGGGGACCATTCCCATTTCCATCTCCATCTCCCACATCCGCTGCCAGGTCTTGGCGCTGTCGTTGATGTATTTGATAATGGGGGACTGGCAACGGATCAGGGCGCCGGTCTTCTGGATCGCCTCCACCGCTTCCCGTACCGCCGGGGTGCTCAGCTCTACGGGGTGGGAGAAATGGGCCATGATCGCCAAGTTGTACCCAGCCTCTACCACCTTTTCAAAGAGCCGCAGCACGTCTTCGCCGTCCCGGTCGCTGATATACCGATAGGGCCAGTAGGACAGAGACTTGGTCCCAATCCGGATCGACTTGAGATTCCCCGGGCGTCTCTCCAGCAGAGGCTCTATGTAGCGCTTCAGCAGACTGGCGTGCATGAACATCGGGTCTCCGCCGGTAAAAAGTATATCCGTGACCTTCGGGTGGGCTTCGATATAGCGGATCAGCTGTTCCACCTCGGTAGCGGCAAAGAGCAATTCGTCGATTCCGGCGAATTGGGCCCATCGAAAACAGTAGGTACAGTAGGCGTGACAGGTCTGTCCCTGCCGGGGAAAAAACAGAACCGTCTCGTCGTATTTATGCTGTATACCCTTTAGCGGCGCTCCTTCGAATTGTGGTACGTTGAGCTTCATCTGTCCGGCGGGGTGCGGATTCAGGCTCTGCTGTATCTCCCGAACCTTGGCCTTGAAGTCCTCGTCGCGGCCCGCGGTCTTGTACTCGATCAAGCGTTCCAGATCCTCGCCGTGCAGCATACCCCGTTGGGGGAAGGTCTGTTGGTACATAGGATCGTGGGGGATATTGTTCCAATCGATCAGCTCCTCCACCACGTAGTTGTTGCTTCGAAAAGGAAAGACCGCGGCCAGCACTTCGAGCTCCACCCGTTGGCGGTCGCTCAACTGCCGAAAAGCCTCCAAAGAATCAATATTGTTCAAAGTAATGGCTTGGTATTTTTTAGTTTCTTTCACAGGCAACTCCTTGTTTTGTCTAAGTTTTTTTTGCTTTTTGTCGTCGCACCAAGGTCGTACCACGGCACTGGTGCCTTCCTAAGAAGCTGACAGCTCTCCCTTCGCTCTGTTATTCGTGTTCGCTTTATCGACCGTAACTAGTGACTTATTCCTTAAACTACAACAAATTACTTTCTTACATAATACTCTGCAACAAACTAAGAACTTTTTTATATATATGAACGAAACGGTCGATTTCTCTTATTATAGCATAATTGCTATGTAATGGGTAGTTTTTTTTTAATTCAATCTATTTTTTTGTGGCCGCACCAGACATTTTCGCCCGTAGCCGATCAAATCCCGCCGCCCCGCCTTGACGAGAGCCTCCCGTACGATTCGCCGGTTCTCCCGACGGTTGAACTGAAGGAGGGCTCGCTGCATCCGCCTCTCCCGGCCTCCACGGGGAACGTATACCTTGTTCATGGTCCGCGGATCCAAGCCCGTGTAGTACATACAGGTTGAAACGGTCCCCGGCGTGGGGTAGAAGTCCTGCACCTGGTCGGGGATGAAACCGCTGTCTCGACAGTATTCGGCCAGTTCTACCGCGTCCTCCAGCCGCGACCCTGGATGCGCGCTGATAAAGTAGGGGATCAGGTACTGTTTTTTCCCCAGCTCCTTGTTAATTCGGCTGAAGGCGCGGCTGAAATCACGGTACACCGCTTCTGAGGGCTTGCCCAGAAACCCAAGCACGCGGTCGGAGACGTGCTCCGGGGCCACCTTGAGCTGGCCGCTGACGTGGTGTTCGCAGAGCTCCCGAAAAAACTCCTGCCCGGTACCACTGCCGTCGAGCAGCAGATAGTCGAAGCGGAGTCCCGAACGGACAAAGACCTTTTTTATTCCCGGGAGGGCACGAATCTCGCGGAGCAGGCGCAGGTAGTCGGCGTGATCGGGCTTCAACCGCGGACAGGGTGAGGGAAAAAGGCACTGCCGCTCCACACAGGCGCCCTTGGTCTTCTGCCGGTCGCAGGCGGGCCGGCGGAAATTGGCCGTCGGTCCACCCACATCGTGGATGTAGCCTTTAAAATCCTCGTCCCGAGTCAGCTCCAGCGCCTCCCGCAGCAGCGATTCGTGGCTGCGGGACTGTACGATTCGGCCCTGGTGAAAAGCCAGGGCGCAGAAGCTGCAGCCGCCGAAACAGCCGCGGTGGGAGACCAGGCTGAAACGCACTTCTTGGAGCGCGGGAATCTCTTGGCGGTAGCTCGGATGGGCCCGACGGGTGTAGGGCAGCTGGTACACGCGGTCGAGTTCCTGCTGGCTGAGGGGATACTCGGGAGGGTTTTGAACGATCCCCTGCTCTCCGTGCTGTTGGAACAGCGGGGCCGCCGAGAAGGGGTCGGCGTTGCGCATCCAGAGGGCAAAGCCTTCGGCAAACAGCCGGGGATCCTCCCGCATTTGCTCAAAAGAGGGTAGACGCCGTGCCGATATCTCCTCCGGGGAAAGGTCTTGCAGCTCTTTACCCGTGAGCCGGAACACCGTTCCCCGCAAATCACGGATACCCCTCGCCTCTTCGCCGGCGGCCAGGCGGCGGGCCAGCTTGACCATGCTCTTTTCGGCCATACCATAGACCAGCAGGTCCGCCTTGGAGTCGATCAGAACCGAACGACGCAGGGTATTGCTCCAGTAATCGTAATGGGCGATCCGGCGCAAGGAAGCTTCGATGCCGCCGATGACGATCGGCACCCCCCGGTATGCCTGCCGGGCGGCGCCGGAATAGACAATCAAGGCCCGGTCTGGCCGCCTTCCCGGTACTCCACCGGGACTGTAGGCCTCTTCGCTCCGGGGTTTGCCGTTGGCGGTATAATGGTTGACCATGGAGTCCATGTTGCCCGATGTGATGAGAAAGGAGAGTCGAGGACGGCCGAATGTCTTGAACGCCTCTATGTCCTGCCAGTTCGGCTGGGCGATGATACCGACCCGAAAGCCCTCGTCTTCCAGCAGACGTCCGATCAGCGCCGCACCGAAGGAGGGGTGGTCTACGTAGGCGTCACCGCTGATGAGCACGAAATCACAGCTGTCCCAGCCGCGGGCCTCCATATCCGCTCTCCCGAAGACCAAAAAGTCTCCGTTCATCTCGGATACGGACTCATTCCGTGCCAATGAGCAGTTTGGGATAGGGTTCCGACGGTAACAGATGGAGGCGAATGTGTTTGGGGTTTCCCATCTTCTCTACCGTCTTCAGGCTCAATTCGACGGTTCCCAGACGGCATTCGTTCTTCTGATAGAGCCGCGCGTACTGCCCCCCGCCGTCGCTGCTCCTCAAAACGTCAATCCCGCCCTCGCAGAACAGTAGCACCGTAGCTTCGGTCATCATCAACCCCAGGTCGAATCCGTCGTTGGGGTTTATAACCACCTCCTTCTCCGAAAAAGAGTAGTCCGCCAATACCTTCAAAAAACCGGTCTCCCGTAAATCCACCAGTCATACCTCCAGCGCTCTGAATGAAGGTGTCGCGAGAGTCAAAGCCCACCGCAACACCGGAACCTTAGTATTCCACAAATACCCCCAATAGATCAAACCCTTGAAAAGAGACTTGACTTTCATTTTTGCTCGTATTACTATACGTATACGTACACGTTTAGGTGGTTATATGAAAGAAAGCATACTTACACTGGATGAAGCAGCCAGGCTTACCGAACTCGACGAAGAGGCTGTACTCGCGTGGACCAAGGCCGGATTCTTGCCTCCCCTGGGCTACACCGACGAGCAGCGCCCCTTTTTCGCCCAGGAAGTGGTAAAAAAGCTGGAGCACCTCAAGCATCTGCAAGAGATAGGCTACCGGGAAGATGAGATCAAAAAAATCCTCCGCAAGGTAGGTTGGCCGGAGTCCCAGGAAACATCGGCCCGGCAGGCCAAAGAGGAGCTGCTCACCGTCGGTTCTCTGGCCGAACAGGTGGGAGTCAGTCCCCGGACCATCAAGCACTGGGAAGACAAGGGCATCCTCGAAGCGGATATGCGCAGCGAGGGAGGCTTTCGTCTCTACCGCACCTACTACGTCTTTTTCTGCAAGCTGATCCAGGACCTGCAGTTATTCGGCTACTCCTTGGAGGAGATCAAGCAGATATCCGACTACTTCCGGCTCTTCGACAAGATCCGGCGAGACCAGGAGGAACACTCTTCCGAGCAGACCGTCAGCTATCTCGAAGAGATGTTGGATGAGATCGAGCGCCTGTACCAAAAAATCGATCAGCTCAAATCTGGAATAAGCCGCTGGGAGGAGCTACTCAAAAAGCACAAGAAGCAGATCATCCAACTCAAAAACCGGTACACCGGCAAATAGGAGTAAGCATGACCAAACAAAAAACCAAGACGACGCCTTGGAGCACCGCTTCAACGGTGAGTTTTCATTTCCAGTCGCGTCACGTCGATCTCTATCCTCGGGTAGATTACGAAGGCAGCAGCGAGCTGCTCAAAGCCCTGTTTCGCTACTATCTGGAGGAGAACAGCTACTCCGACCGCTACCTCTTCCACGGTCTCCAGAGATCTGACAGGGATGTTCGGGAGAACCTAGAGTTCGACTACCCCGTGGTCCTCCCGAACACGGACGCCCCCTACAACGCGGCGCTCCTCCTGCTCCACGGTCTGAACGAAAAACGTTGGGACAAATACCTGCCTTGGGCCCGTCGTTTGGCCGACAATCTGCACCGACCGGTGCTGCTCTTCCCCCTGGCCTTTCATATGAACCGAGCCCCCACGGCGTGGTCGGATTCGCGTAAGATGATCCCGGTAGCCCGGGAGAGGAAGAGGCTCTTCCCCGAGCTCCAGGACAGCTCTTTCCTGAATGTCGCTCTAAGTCACCGTATTCAGTTCGCCCCCCACCGTTTCTTGACCTCCGGTCTCCACAGTATCTTCGATACCGTCGACCTCGTGAGCACGATCAGGTCGGGAGACCACCCCCTGTTCGAGGAGAACGCCTCGGTGGACCTCTTCGGCTACTCCATCGGCGCTACCATCGCCGAGTACCTGATGATGGCCGACCCGCGGGGCCTCTTCTCCGACTCCCGGGCCTACCTCTACTGCGGCGGCGCCGTGATCGACCGGAGCTCCCCGGTCTCAAAGACGATCATCGACGCGGAAGCCTACCGGGAGCTGTTCTCCTTCCTCACCAAGGTCTTCCGGGGCATCGCCGACCTCGGTGACGGACTGCAGCGGGTACTTCGAGAGCATCTCAAGGACCTGGAGTGGCTCAAGAGCCTACTGTTCATCGACCGAATGCGGGGTATCCGAGAGCACCGTCTCGGAGAGATCGCCGCCCGACTCCGGGCCGCGGTGATGAGCAAAGACCGGGTCTTCCCTCCGGAGGCGGTACGTAGCAGCCTGCAGGGCCCCGCTCCCATCGAAGTGCTGGAGTTCGACCTGCCCTTCGAATACCGCCACGACAACCCCCTGCCGGTAAAATCGGAGAATCCCGAGGCGGTAGAACATCTGCTGCGGGAAATCAGCCGGGACGCCGCTAATTTTTACCTCCATC